>NZ_WWKH01000102.1:0-1576 GCF_009865595.1 Streptomyces sp. SID1328
CGTCCCCTCCCAGGGGGGTTCTCGGGGGTCCGTCTCAGGGGGGAGGCGGGGCACCCACCTGAGTTCCGCTCCGGGAAAACCGGCGCTCCGGAATGCGGACAGTCATGGCCTTTTCTTTGTCCGCCCGTCAAAAAGGTTTTACACAGCGAGGTTTGAGGTCGAATTCATTCGCCGGAACCCGGGCGGCCTCCTAGGGAAAACCCTCGCTTGTCCCGGCGCTTGGTGACATGACCTAGTCAAGGTGCCATTCTCGCCCCGTACGCGCATCCTCCCCACTCCCTTCACAGGAGGAGTACGAGTGAGACGCCTTCCCCACAGACATCTTTCCCGCAAGGGAGCCACGGTCGGAGCCGCCCTGCTGTCCACGGCGGCGCTCCTCGCCGTGGCCGTCCAGGCGACCCCCGCGGCCGCCCGGCCCGCAGCCCCCCACGCCCCGCTGCGCACCGGCGCCCTGGAGGCCAGGCTCAGCCCCGCCCAGCACGCGGCGCTGGTCAAGACCGCCAAGCAGGGCACCGACGACACCGCCCGCTCCCTCGGCCTCGGCGCCAAGGAGAAGCTGGTCGTCCGGGACGTCGTCAAGGACAACGACGGCACCGTGCACACCCGTTACGAGCGCACCTACGCGGGCCTGCCGGTCCTCGGCGGGGACCTCGTGGTGCACACCCCGCCCGCCTCCGTGGCCAAGGGCACGGTGAGCACCACCTTCAACACCAAGCGGACCATCAAGGTCGCCTCCCTCACCCCGGCCGTCACGAAGTCCGCCGCGCAGTCCACGGCGCTCAAGGCCGCCAAGGCACTGAAGGCGGAGAAGCCCGCCGCCGACAGCGCGCGCAAGGTGATCTGGGCCGGCTCCGGCACGCCGACGCTCGCCTGGGAGTCCGTGATCGGCGGCTTCCAGGACGACGGCACCCCGAGCAAGCTGCACGTCATCACCGACGCCACGACCGGCAAGGAGCTGTACCGCTACCAGGCGATCCAGACCGGCATCGGCAACACCCAGTACAGCGGCCAGGTCACGCTGACCACCGCGCAGTCGGGCTCCAACTACACCCTCACCGACAGCACGCGCGGCGGCCACAAGACGTACAACCTCAACCACGCCACCTCCGGCACCGGCACGCTGTTCTCCCAGACCAGCGACACCTGGGGCAACGGCACCACGTCCAACGCCGCCACCGCCGGGGCGGACGCCGCCTACGGCGCCCAGACGACCTGGGACTTCTACAAGAACACCTTCGGCCGCAGCGGCATCAAGAACGACGGCGTCGGCGCCTACTCCCGCGCGCACTACGGCAACGCGTACGTGAACGCGTTCTGGGACGACTCCTGCTTCTGCATGACCTACGGCGACGGCACGGGCAACAACGACCCGCTGACCTCGCTGGACGTCGCCGGCCACGAGATGAGCCACGGCGTCACCTCCAACACCGCCGGGCTCAACTACACCGGGGAATCCGGTGGATTGAACGAGGCGACCTCCGACATCTTCGGCACCGGTGTGGAGTTCTACGCGAACAACACCACCGACCCCGGTGACTACCTCATCGGCGAGAAGATCGACATCAACGGCGACGGC
>NZ_WWKH01000992.1:0-20282 GCF_009865595.1 Streptomyces sp. SID1328
GGCACCCCGGCGGCCCCCGCCACCACCGGAATCACCGAGGCCCCCAGCAGCGCCAGCACCAGCCCCGCCACGAGCGCCCACCA
This sequence comes from Streptomyces sp. SID1328, assembly GCF_009865595.1. NCBI lineage: Bacteria > Bacillati > Actinomycetota > Actinomycetes > Kitasatosporales > Streptomycetaceae > Streptomyces > Streptomyces sp. SID1328. The sequence continues at coordinate 84 of NZ_WWKH01000992.1, forward strand.
CTCGGCACCCGCCCGTTCGTGCAGCCGCCGCAGCTCACCGAGACCCCGCTCCCAAGGCGTCAGCACGCGCTCCGCCACTCCACCGCCCGCGAACAGCAGCCTCGCCCGCCGCACCCCCTGATGACGGGCGTTCACCACCCAGGCCACACCGCCGGCACCGGCCAGCCCCGCACCCAACACCATGTCTCCGACACCGACATCAGCCATGGCCAGCCCCCTCACTCCAGTCGCGCGGCCGCCGCAGCTGACCGAGGCCCCGCACCCAGGGCGTCGGCCCGGCGTCCATCACCCCGCCGCCCGCGAACAGCGGCCCCGCAGTCAGCACCGCGTCTGCCACCCCGACCTCAGCCATCGCCGGCCCCCACTCCCCCAGTCCCCTCGGACAACAGCCCCCGCAGCCGCTCCCACCCGCGCTCCGGCACGAAGCCCCGCTCGCCCCACCGCAGCGCCGGTACCGTCCGGACCAGCCCCGAGTTGTCCCGCTCCAGGACATGGACCTCCGCGATCCGGCGTCGCCCAGCCCGGTCCCGTACCAGGTGGATGACGACCGAGAGCGCGGCCGACAACTGGCTGTGCAGCGCGGCCCGGTCGAGGCCGGCCGCCGTGCCCAGGGCCTCCAGGCGGGCCGGCACGTCGGCGGCCGCGTTGGCGTGCACAGTGCCGCAGCCGCCCTCGTGGCCGGTGTTGAGCGCGGCCAGCAGATGCACCACCTCGGGGCCGCGCACCTCCCCGACGACCAGCCGGTCGGGCCGCATCCGCAGCGCCTGCCGGACCAGGTCCTCCAGCGTCACCAGTCCGGCGCCCTCCTGGTTCGCGGGGCGGGTCTCCAGCCGGACCACATGCGGGTGGTCGGGCCGCAGCTCGGCCGAGTCCTCGGCCAGCACGATCCGTTCACCGGGGCCGACCAGCCCGAGCAGTGCGCTCAGCAGCGTCGTCTTGCCGGTGCCGGTCCCCCCGCTGACGAGGAAAGACAGCCGCGCCCCCACCAGCGCCCGCAGCAGCCCCGCTCCGCCCGGCGGCAGCGTGCCCGCGCGGGCCAGCTCGGCGAGGGTGAAGGCGCGGGGCCGGACCACGCGCAGGGACAGGCAGGTGCAGCCGACCGCCACCGGTGGCAGCACCGCGTGCAGCCGGGTCCCGTCGGGAAGGCGGGCGTCAGCCCAGGGCCGGGCGTCGTCCAGGCGGCGTCCGGCGACGGCGGCCAGCCGTTGCGCGAGCCGTCGGACCGCCGGGGCGTCGGGGAAGGTGACCGGGGTCAGTTCCAGGCCGCCGCCCCGGTCGACCCACACCCGGTCCGGCGCGGTGACCAGCACGTCGGTGACGCTCGGGTCGGCCAGCAGCGGCTCCAGCGGGCCGGAGCCGACGAGTTCGGAGCGCAGGTGCTCGGCCGCGCCCAGGACCTCGGCGTCGCCCAGCACCCGCCCCTGTTCGCGCAGCGCCTGCGCCACACGCGCGGGCGTGGGTTCGGCGCCGCTCTCGGCGAGGCTGCGCCGGACCCCGTCGAGGAGGGCCGCGCCGTCGGCCCGGTCGAGTCCGGGAAGCGTCATCGCGGACCTCCCGTCTCGGTCAGCGCCTGCTCCCAGAAGGCGGTGCAGAACCGGGACAGCGGGCCGCGTCCGGTCGCGCCCGGCGGTCTGGCGGTGCCCCGGGGCCGGAGCAGCGCGGGGTCGAGGGGCACGGTGCCGATCAGCGGGAGCCCGAGCAGCCGGGCCACCTCGTCCTCGTCCAGCCCCGGCCCGTACGGCGCCCTGACCGCGACCCGCAGGTCCCGCACGACCATGCCCATGGCGGAGGCGACCCGGCCGGCCGCGGCCAGCGCGCGCAGCTCCGCCGGAACGACGAGCACCGCCATGTCGAGCTGGGCCAGGGCTTCCGCGACACCGTCGTCCAGGCGGCGCGGGAGGTCGACGACCACCGTGCCCCCGCGCCGCCGGGCGGCGGCGAGCACCGCGCGGACGGCCTGGGGCGGCACCCCCACGCAGTCGCCGCGGTCCCAGCTCAGCACGCGCAGCGCGTGCAGTTCGGGCAGGGATTCCTCCAGGGCGCCGCCGCCGACTCTGCCGCGTGAGGCGGCGAAGGCGGGCCAGCGGAGCCCTTCCGCGGTCTCGCCGCCGAGGAGCACATCGAGTCCGCCACCGAGTGGGTCGGCGTCCACGAGGAGGGTGCGCAGACCCTGGTGGGCGGAGGTGACGGCGAGGGCACAGGCCAGGGTGGAGGCCCCGGCGCCGCCCCGGCCGCCGATGACACCGACGGTGAGGGCCGGGCGGCCGACGCCCTCCGCCACGTCGGCGATGCGGTCGATGAGCCACTGCTCGCCGTCGGGCAGCATCAGCACATGGTCGGCGCCGATCCCGACCGCGCGTTTCCACACGTCCGGGTCGTCCTGGTCACGGCCGACCAGGACCACTCCACGCCGCCGCGCGGCTCCGCGCACCCGGCGGGCGGCGTCGTCCCCGACCAGGACGAGCGGCGCGCCGTCCCATCCTCCACCGTGGTCCGGGACGCCGTGGTGGACTTCCGGTGTGGCGCCGGCCGCCGCGCACAGGCGCAGCAGATCGTCGAGCAGCGCCGCGTCCTCGGTGACGATGAGCGGCCGTCCCGGTCGTCCGGCCGTGGCCGGAGGCGGATCGTGCGCGACGGTTCCGGTCATGGGGTGCCCCCTTCACTGTGATTTCCGCGCCGCTCTCTCGGCCGCGCGATTCCCAAGATGTGGAGAACCGGTAAAGGTCTCCATATGAACGGCCGACAGAAACCGGCCAGACACACTCCGCATTGCGATCCGGCCATGAACGGGCCCGGATCAGGAGCGCTGGAATCACGATGGGGCTAACCGCGAAATCGTGTGGATCTTGGTCAAAAACTGTGGACGGCCGAGCGCCTGTGAATAACTTCGTCACTCATCCCGGTGACGTGGACACGCACTGTGTACGAGTTTCCGAGCGCACCCTCATGATTACCGTACGTAATCAAGCATGAGCATGACGAAAGGGCGGCCGCAGCCGCCCAGTGCCGGTTCCGTACCGGCTGGAAGAGGGGAGAAAACGCGTCCGGACATGCGACGACCCCCGCCGGGGGGGAGAGCGGGGGTCGTCCCCACGGCCGACTCGGGGGGGGAGGAGTCGGGCCGGGGTTAGCACGGTCGCGAACGATCCGTGACTTCCATGGTGTACCCGAGAGGCCTCTCAGGCAAACCCACACGCCCCACCTTACGCCGAATGGTGGGCGCCTATGCTCAGGGACGTGGAAAACCACTCCTTGCCTCGCGCAGCGGCCTTCTTCGACCTGGACAAGACGGTCATTGCGAAGTCCAGCACGCTCACCTTCAGCAAGTCCTTCTACCAAGGCGGACTGATCAACCGCAGAGCGGCCTTGCGCACCGCATATGCCCAGTTCGTCTTCCTGGCCGGCGGTTTGGACCATGACCAGATGGAGCGCATGCGGGAGTACCTCTCCACGCTCTGCAGGGGCTGGAACGTGCGCCAGGTCAAGGAAATCGTGGCCGAGACCCTGCACGACCTGATCGACCCGATCATCTACGACGAGGCCGCCTCGCTGATCGAGGAACACCACACGGCGGGCCGGGACGTCGTGATCGTGTCCACGTCCGGCGCGGAGGTCGTGGAGCCGATCGGCGAGCTGCTCGGCGCCGACCGGGTGGTGGCCACCCGACTGGTGGTCGGCGAGGACGGCTGCTTCACCGGCGAGGTGGAGTACTACGCGTACGGCCCCACCAAGGCCGAGGCGATCCGTGAGCTGGCCGCCTCCGAGGGGTACGACCTCGACCGCAGCTTCGCCTACAGCGACTCCGCCACCGACCTGCCGATGCTCCAGGCCGTCGGCCACCCGCACGCCGTCAACCCCGACCGCACACTGCGCCGGGAAGCGGTCTCGCGCGGCTGGCCGGTGCTGGAGTTCCGCAAGCCGGTGCGGCTCAAGCAGCGCCTGCCCTCGCTGCACGCACCCCGCCCGGCGGTCGTCGCGGCGGCGGCGCTGGGCGCGGCGGCCGCGACCGCGGGCCTCGTCTGGTACGCGAGCAAGCGCCGGGGCGCGACCGCCTGACAAGAACTCAGCGGCGTCCGATTCATCCCTGTTTGAACCTAAAAGTAAAGAAGTTCAGACAGGGGTTTCGCTCGTCTCATGGTTGCAGTACAAAGGTTTTACGGCCTGCGGGACCTGAGGACATCCGAGAGGATTCCCTACCACTGCGCATCTGGGCCCCACGGACCTCGCATGAACACCCGGCACCCACGCGACGTCGGACCGTCGATTACGGGCCTGCTGCACCAGGGGCGGGCAAAGACCCCGACCTGATGAGCAACATATCGAGGACGCTTGGTAACCCGGTGAACATGCCAGCGGCGGTACGAGGACTCCTCGTACCGCCGCAACCCTGTCCCGGCGATCAGGCCGCTCCGCGCTGGAGGGCCTCGCAGACCGCCGTCGACTCGCGTGCGCCCAGCTCGACCGCGCGCCCGCAGTGGGCGATCCAGGCCGCCATGCCCCCGGGGGTGCCGGAGACATAGCCGTCGAGCGCGGCGAGGTAGGAGGCGCGGCCCAGTTCGGCGTGGCCGACCTCGGCCGGGCACACCGACTTCGGGTCCAGGCCGCTGCCGATCAGGACGATGCGCTCAGCCGCGCGCGCCACCAGGCCGTTGTGGGAGGTGAAGGGGCGCAGCGCGAGGATCTCGCCGTGCACCACGGCGGCCGTCACCAGCGCGGGCGCGGACGATCCGGCGATGATCAGCTCCGCGAGGCCGTCCAGGCGTCCGGACACCTCCGGGGCGTCCGGCAGCGGCAGCTCGATGAGGGGCTCGTCGGCGAGTTCGCCCGCCTGGCGCGGCCGGCCGACCTCGTCGGTGTCGCTCGCGGCGGCCACCATGTGCAGCCGGGCCAGCACCCGCAGCGGGGACTGCCGCCAGATGGACAGCAGTTGCCCGGCCTCGGCGGTGAGCCGGAGGGCCGCGCCCATGACGCGCGCCTCGTCGCCGGTGCTGAAGTCGGTGCGGCGCCGCACCTCCTCCAGGGCCCAGTCGGCGCCGGACAGCGCCGCCGAGCCGCGGGCGCCGCGCAGGGCCGCCTCGGAGGTGATGGTGTTGCTGCGACGGCGCATGATCCGGTGCCCGTACACCCGGTCCACGGCCTTGCGCACGGACTCCACGGAGTCGGCCACGCCGGGCAGCGAGCCCAGGGCCGCGAGCGGATCTGCGGTCGCTCCTGTCGTACTCATGAGGTCGACCCTACGCGCCCGCGCCGCCGGCCGACCGGCGCCCCTTCTTCGGCCCTCACACCCCTCGAAGGAGTGACGTTCACCTTCTTCCTGGCACATACAGCTACGAGCTGACTACCCTTCGTGAACATGAAAATTGCTTTCGTCGGGAAGGGCGGCAGCGGCAAGACCACGCTCTCCTCCCTCTTCATCCGCCATCTCGTCGCCGCCGGAGCCCCGGTGGTCGCGATCGACGCGGACATCAACCAGCACCTCGGACCCGCCCTCGGCCTCGACGAGGACGAGGCGGCGGCGCTGCCCGCCATGGGCGACCGGCTGCCGCTGATCAAGGACCATCTGCGCGGCTCCAACCCGCGCATCGCCTCGGCCGAGACGATGATCAAGACCACCCCGCCCGGCTCGGGCTCCCGGCTGGTCCGGATCAGCGAGCCCGACGCGATCTACGACGCCTGCGCGCGCCCGGTGGAACTCGACGGCGGTGCCGTCCGTTTGATGGTCACCGGCCCCTTCACCGAAGCCGACCTGGGTGTCGCCTGCTACCACTCCAAGACCGGAGCGGTGGAGCTGTTCCTGAACCACCTCGTCGACGGCCCCGGCGAGTACGTGGTGGTGGACATGACCGCCGGCTCGGACTCCTTCGCCTCCGGCATGTTCACCCGCTTCGACATGACGTTCCTCGTCGCCGAGCCGACCCGGAAGGGGATCTCCGTCTACCGCCAGTACAAGGAGTACGCCCGCGACTTCGGCGTCACGCTGAAGGTCGTCGGCAACAAGGTCCAGGGTCCGGACGACGTCGACTTCCTGCGCGAGGAGGTGGGGGACGACCTGCTGGTGACGGTCGGGCACTCCGACTGGGTGCGCGCCATGGAGAAGGGGCGTCCGCCCCGCTTCGCCCTGCTGGAGGACGGCAACGTCCGCGCGCTGGAGACGCTCCGGGCCGCCGCCGACGCGACGTACGGGCTGCGGGACTGGGAGCGGTACACCCGGCAGATGGTCCACTTCCATCTGCGCAACGCCCAGTCGTGGGGCAACGAGCGCACCGGGGCCGACCTGGCGGCGCAGATCGACCCCGGCTTCGTGCTCGGTGAAGGCGTGGCGACTCCCGTCTGACGCCTGCCGCTCGGCACCTCGTGCCCGACGCCTACTGCTTGGCGGCCGGCGCTCCGGGGATGCCCTTCGGCGCCGGGGCCGGGAGGCCGGAGAGCAGGGACGCCCAGCCCTGCTTGGGCGCCTCGCCCACCTCGAGGGTGCGCAGCTTGGCCAGGGTCTGCGGGTCCTGGGCGTCCAGCCAGTCGGTCAGCTCGTGGAACGAGACGCAGCGGACGTCGGGCTTGTTGCACACGTTCTTGACGACGTCCTCGATGGCGCGCATGTACGTGCCGCCGTTCCAGGACTCGAAGTGGTTGCCGATGATCAGCGGCGCGCGGTTGCCGTCGTAGGCGCGGTCGAAGCCCCTGAGGAGGCCGTCGCGCATCTCGTCGCCCCAGAGGGCGAACTTGTCGGGGTCGCCCTGGGTCCGGGTGCCGGACTGGTTGACCATGAAGTTGTAGTCCATGGTGAGCTGCTCGAAGGTGTGGCCGGGGAAGGGCACGAGCTGCATGGACAGGTCCCAGAGACCTTCCCTCTTCTTCGGCCAGACCTGGTTGTTGACGCCGCTGGAGTCGTAGCGGAAGCCCATCTGGCTCGCCGCCTTGACGAAGTTCTTCTGCCCTTCCAGGCAGGGGGTGCGGGCGCCGATGAGTTCCTTGTCGTAGTCGAAGGGCAGCGGCGAGGACTTCTTCAGGCCCGAGTTGGTCTTCCAGGTCTTCACGAACTCCTTGGCCTGGCTGATCTCGCTCTTCCACTCGGCCACGGACCACTGGCCGACCCCGCCGTCGGGGCCGCAGAAGTGGCCGTTGAAGTGGGTGCCGATCTCATTGCCCTCCAGCCAGGCGAGGCGCGCCTGCTTGGCGGTGTCGGCGATGCCCTGCTCGTCGTTGAAGCCGATGTCGGAGCGGCCCGGCGAGTGCTGCGGCGGCTTGTAGAGGTCCCGCTTCTCCTCCGGCAGCATATAGACGCCGCTGAGGAAGAACGTCATGTTGGCGTGGTTGTCCTTGGCGACCTTGCGGAAGTGCGAGAACAGCTTCTGGCTGTCCTCACCCGCGCCGTCCCAGGAGAACACCACGAACTGCGGCGGCTTCTGACCGGGCTTCAGCTTCTCGGGCCGGGGCAGGTGCGGCTGCGCGCCGGTGTACGCGGTGGACCCGTCGCCGATCAGCCGGACGACGCTCTGGGGAGCCGGTGCGCCCTTCGGCGGGCCGGACCTGCCTTCCCGTGCCTGGTCGGAGCCGGCGGCGCAACCGGCGAGGGACGCGGCACCGGCAGCGGCGACCATGGCACAGACGGCGATCCTCTGGGTGGCGGCCATGTTCCGCCCACCTTCTTCCTTCTCTCGGGCGAACTCTCAGGCGAACGCCGATGAGGGCGTTTTCTGGTGATGCGCCGGATTCCTCCCGGCGGCGCCGCCAAAGTCGCATGGGACTGAGAAGGAATTTGTACGACAAGCCGATCAAATGCCCCCTTCACCCGACAGAGTGCACATGTGTGCCATTTGCCTCGAAAAGATATGCCGAGCCTTTACTCTGGATTACGGTTCGTTTACCGAGCGTTGAATCATCCCGCCGCTGCACGCCGTGACCCACGGCCGCGACCGAACCCCCCGCCCCTGGCGGGACCCCACAGACCGCGACCGCGCTGCCCCGGAGGAGACGGGAACATGTCAGCCTGCGCACCACCCCGTACCGACCGCTCCCGGCCCACCAGTACCCCACCGCCCCGACGCCGCCGTTTCCGCGTCGAGAGCGCCGACGTCTCCGCGTCCGTCGCGGTGTTCCTCATCGCCCTGCCGCTCTCGCTGGGCATCGCCCTGGCCACCGGCGCACCGCTCCAGGCGGGCCTGGTCGCCGCGGCGGTCGGCGGGATCGTCGCCGGCCGGATCGGCGGCTGCCCGTTGCAGGTCAGCGGGCCCGCCGCCGGTCTGACCGTGGTCACCGCCGACCTCATCCACCAGTACGGCTGGCGGGCGACCTGCGGCATCACCGTCCTCGCCGGACTCGCCCAGCTCGGCCTCGGCTGCCTGAAGGTGGCGCGCGGCGCGCTCGCCGTCAGCCCGGCGGTCGTGCACGGCATGCTCGCGGGCATCGGCATCACCATCGCCGTGGCCCAGGTGCACATCGTGCTCGGCGGCCGTCCGGACAGCTCCGTCCTCACCAACCTGCGTGCGCTCCCCGCCCAGTTGGCCCACCTCGACCCGGCCGCCGTGGTGATCAGCGCGCTCACCCTGACCCTGCTGCTGGCCTGGCCCCGCATTCCCGGCCCCGTGGGCAGCCTGCTGCGCAAGGTGCCGGCCGCGCTGGTCGCCGTCGCCGGGGCCACCGTGACGGCGGCGCTGACCGGGATCACCCTGCCCCGCGTCGACCTGCCGTCCTGGCGCAGCCACGCGCTGGCCGGACTCCCCCAGGGTCCGACGCTCGGCATCGTCGCCGCCGTGCTCACCACCACCCTGGTGTGCAGCGTGCAGTCGCTGCTCGGCGCGGTGGCCGTGGACAAGCTGGCCGCCGGCCGCACCGGCCCCGCGCGCGTGGGGCGTTCCGACCTCGACCGCGAACTGCTCGGCCAGGGCGCGGCCAACATCGTCTCCGGCGCGCTGGGCGGACTGCCGGTCGCGGGGGTGGCGGTACGCAGCACGGCGAACGTCAACTCCGGCGCGGTGAGCCGGAACTCCACGATGCTGCACGGCGGTCTCGTGGTGATCGCCGCCCTGCTGCTGGTCCCCCTCCTGGAGCGGATTCCGCTCGCCTCGCTCGCCGCCCTGGTGATGGCCGTCGGCATCCAGATGGTGTCCCTGAACCACATCCGTACGGTGACCCGCCACCGTGAGGTGCCGGTCTACGCCGCGACCACCCTCGGCGTGGTGTGCCTCGGCGTCCTGCAGGGCGTGCTCATCGGGATCGCCGTGGCCGTCGCCCTGGCCCTGCACCGCCTCACCCACACCCGCATCACGCACGAGGAGAAGGAAGGGATCCATCACGTCCGGGTACGCGGCCAGTTGACCTTCCTCGCCGTGCCCCGGCTCAGCCGAGTCCTGCACCGCGTCCCGCACGGCACCCGTGCCGTCGTCGAGCTGGACGGCTCCTTCATGGACCACGCGGCGTACGAGTCGCTCCAGGACTGGCGGAGTTCCCACACCGCGCGGGGCGGCTCCGCCGAGCTGAAGGACCACCGCACCGGGGTGCGGAGCGCGGGCACCCCGTCCTCCACCGTCTGCCGGTGCCGCCCCTGGACACCATGGCGCAACCACCGGTGCGACATGCCTACGGCGGCCGTGCGCCACGACGCGGCGGACACCATGGGCGCCCCCCGCCCCGACACCCACGAACTCGCCCGTGGCATCAGCTCGTTCCAGCGGAACACCGCCCCGCTGGTCCGGGAGGAGCTGGCCCGGCTGGCCAGGGAGGGACAACGGCCCTCGCAGCTCTTCCTCACCTGCGCCGACTCCCGGCTCGTCACCTCGATGATCACCGCCAGCGGCCCCGGCGACCTGTTCGTGGTGCGCAACGTCGGCAACCTGGTGCCGCCGCCCGGCCAGGAGCACTCCGACGACTCGGTGGCCGCCGCCCTCGAGTACGCGGTGGATGTGCTCGGGGTCAGGTCGATCACCGTGTGCGGGCACTCCGGGTGCGGGGCGATGCAGGCCCTGCTGGCCGCCGAGCCCGGCGCCGCCCCGACTCCGCTGCGTCGGTGGCTGAGGTACGGAGAGCCGAGTCTGGCCCGGCTGGCCGACGGGCCCCCGGAGCGGCCCCGGCTCGCCCCGCGCCCGGCGGCCGACGCCGTGGAGGAGCTGTCTCTGGCCAATGTGGTGCAGCAGTTGGCGCATCTGCGGGCGCACGAGTCCGTAGCGCGCGCCATGGCGGCCGGTGCGCTGGAGCTGCACGGCATGTACTTCCACGTCGGAGAGGCGCGGGCGTACCTGCTCGGCGAGGAAGGAGCCGAGGGCGGCGAGGCGGAGGCCGCGGTGTTCCACGAGGTCAGAGGGGATGTCAAAGAGGACGTGCGAGAGGGGCCGGAGGTGGGCAGCTTGGTCTGAGCGGCCACTCGCGGGACCGCAGAAAGGTCTAAACCAATTCTGCGGTCCACCCTTGTCATCAGCCCCGACGTCTGATGAGGTGTGGCCTGGGACACAACGGACACCCTGGGAAAGGGAGATGTCGTGAGCAACGAGAGCCTGGCCAACCTTCTGAAGGAGGAGCGACGCTTCGCGCCGCCGGCCGACCTGGCCGCGAACGCCAACGTCACGGCCGAGGCGTACGAACAGGCCGCGGCGGACCGACTCGGCTTCTGGGCCGAGCAGGCCCGCAGGCTGAGCTGGGCCAAGGAGCCGACGAAGACGCTGGACTGGTCGAACCCGCCGTTCGCCAAGTGGTTCGAGGACGGCGAGCTGAACGTCGCCTACAACTGCGTGGACCGGCACGTGGAGGCCGGGAACGGCGACCGGGTCGCCATCCACTTCGAGGGCGAGCCGGGCGACAGCCGCTCCATCACCTACGCCGAGCTGAAGGACGAGGTCTCCAGGGCGGCCAACGCGCTGCTGGAGCTGGGTGTCCGCAAGGGCGACCGGGTCGCCATCTACATGCCGATGATCCCCGAGACCGCCATCGCCATGCTGGCCTCGGCCCGCATCGGCGCCGCGCACTCGGTGGTCTTCGGCGGCTTCTCGGCCGACGCGCTGGCCACCCGTATCAAGGACGCGGACGCCAAGGTCGTCATCACCGCCGACGGCGGTTACCGCCGGGGCCAGCCGTCCGCGCTCAAGCCCGCCGTGGACGACGCGGTCGCCAAGGCCGCCGGCACCGTCGAGCACGTGCTGGTGGTGCGCCGTACCGGGCAGGACGTGGCGTTCGACGCCGAGCGGGACGTGTGGTGGGACGAGCTGGTCGGGCGCCAGTCGGCCGAGCACACCCCGGAGGCGTTCGGCGCCGAGCACCCGCTGTTCATCCTCTACACCTCCGGCACCACGGGTAAGCCCAAGGGCATCCTGCACACGTCGGGCGGCTACCTCACGCAGACCGCCTACACCCACTGGGCGGTGTTCGACCTCAAGCCGGAGACGGACGTCTACTGGTGCACGGCCGACGTCGGCTGGGTCACCGGCCACTCGTACATCGTGTACGGCCCGCTGGCGAACGGCGCGACCCAGGTGATGTACGAGGGCACCCCGGACACCCCGCACCAGGGCCGCTTCTGGGAGATCGTCGAGAAGTACCGGGTCTCGATCCTGTACACCGCGCCCACCGCGATCCGGACGTTCATGAAGTGGGGCGACGACATCCCCGCGCAGTTCGACCTGACCTCGCTCCGGGTGCTCGGTTCGGTGGGTGAGCCCATCAACCCCGAGGCCTGGGTCTGGTACCGCAAGAACATCGGCGCCGACCGCACCCCGGTCGTGGACACCTGGTGGCAGACCGAGACCGGCGCGATGATGATCTCGCCGCTGCCGGGCGTCACCGAGACCAAGCCCGGTTCCGCGCAGCGCCCGCTGCCCGGCATCAGCGCCACCGTCGTCGACGACGAGGCGAACGAGGTGCCGGACGGAGGCGGCGGCTACCTGGTCCTCACCGAGCCGTGGCCGTCGATGCTCCGCACCATCTGGGGCGACGACCAGCGCTACCTGGACACCTACTGGTCGCGCTTCGAGGGCAAGTACTTCGCCGGCGACGGCGCCAAGAAGGACGACGACGGGGACATCTGGCTCCTCGGCCGCGTGGACGACGTGATGCTGGTGTCGGGTCACAACATCTCCACCACCGAGGTGGAGTCGGCGCTGGTGTCGCACCCGGCGGTCGCCGAGGCGGCCGTCGTGGGCGCCGCCGACGAGACGACCGGACAGGCCATCGTGGCGTTCGTCATCCTGCGCGGCTCGGCCGCCGAGGACGAGAAGCTGGTCGCCGAGCTGCGCGACCACGTCGGCGCCACCCTCGGCCCGATCGCCAAGCCCAAGCGCGTCCTGCCGGTCGCGGAGCTGCCCAAGACCCGTTCCGGCAAGATCATGCGCCGGCTGCTGCGGGACGTGGCGGAGAACCGCCAGCTCGGCGACGTCACCACCCTGACCGACTCCACGGTCATGACGCTCATCCAGTCCAAGCTGCCGTCCTCCTCCAGCGAGGACTGAGCCGAGGCGGACAGAGGGTGCCCCGGTGACCGCGCCGGGGCGCCCGATCTGCCGGACCATCCGATCTTAGGTAAAGTAAACAAAGTACGGCAGTAGTCCGTGCCCCGAGGTGCGCCGGGAAGTCTGGTCGGCAAGCGTTCTGTCATGCCCACCAGCCGGAGGTTCCCACCGTGGCCGCGCCCCGCACTCCCAACGCCGCCCGCAAGGCCCTCGCCCGCCTGTCGCTGCCGGAGCGGACCGCCGTGGCGGACGCGCTGCGCACCGAGACGGTGGGCGGTGTTCTCCTGCTGGTCGCCGCCGTCGCGGCGCTCGTCTGGGCCAACGTCCCCGCGCTGAGCCATGCCTACGCGACCGTCAGCCACTTCCACCTCGGCCCGGCCGCCCTCGGCCTGGACCTCTCCGTCGCCCACTGGGCGGCCGACGGCCTGCTGGCGGTGTTCTTCTTCGTGGCCGGCGTCGAGCTGAAGCGGGAACTGGTCGCCGGCGACCTGCGCGACCCCAGGGCGGCCGTACTGCCCGTGGTGGCCGCGCTGTGCGGGATGGCCGTACCCGCGCTGGTGTACACGCTCACCAGCCTCACCGGCGGCGGCTCCCTGACCGGCTGGGCGGTGCCGACCGCCACCGACATCGCCTTCGCGCTCGCCGTCCTCGCGGTCATCGGCACCTCGCTGCCCAGCGCGCTGCGCGCCTTCCTGCTGACCCTCGCGGTGGTCGACGACCTCTTCGCCATCCTGATCATCGCCGTCTTCTTCACCGGCCGGATCGACTTCGCCGCGCTCGGCGGGGCCGTCGCCGCCCTCGCGCTGTTCTGGCTGCTGCTGCGCAAGGGCGTGCGCGGCTGGTACGTCTACCTGCCGCTGGCCCTGGTGATCTGGGCCCTGATGTACAACAGCGGCGTCCACGCGACCATCGCCGGTGTGGCGATGGGCCTGATGCTCCGCTGCGTCACCCGCGAGGGTGAGGAGCGGTCGCCGGGTGAACGGCTGGAGCATCTGGTGCGACCCCTGTCGGCCGGACTCGCCGTGCCACTGTTCGCCCTGTTCAGCGCGGGCGTGCCGGTGTCCGGCGGGGCGCTGGCCCAGGTGTTCACGCGGCCGGAGACGCTCGGCGTGGTGCTCGGCCTGGTCGTGGGCAAGACGGTCGGTGTCTTCGGCGGGACCTGGCTGACCGTGCGCTTCACCCGCGCCTCGCTGAGCGAGGGACTGGCCTGGGCCGACGTCTTCGCGGTCGCCACGCTCGCCGGGATCGGCTTCACCGTCTCCCTCCTCATCGGCGAGCTGGCCTTCGCCGGCGACCTCGCGCTCACCGAGGAGGTGAAGGCGTCCGTCCTCGTCGGATCGCTGATCGCGGCCATCTGTGCGACGGTGCTGCTGAAGGTGCGCAACGCCAGGTACCGGCGGCTGTGCGAGGACGAGGAGCGCGACGAGGACCAGGACGGCATCCCCGACGTCTACGAGCAGGACGACCCGGCGTACCACCTGCGCATGGCCGAGATCCACGAGGGGAAGGCCGCTGAGCACCGGCGTATCGCGGCCGGGCTGTCCGCCGCCGCGCGCCACGCGCGTGCCGAAGTGCCGGGCGGGGCAGGCGAGGAGAACGGTCGTCCGGCATGATCTGACGAGACGGTACAAAACAAGACGGCACCACAAGCAGAGGGAGAGAACGCGATGAGCGCACCCGACGGCAGGCCGGTCGGCGCCGAACACAGCATCGGCCAGCTGGTCGCCTCGGCGACGACCGAGATGTCGGCGCTGGTGCACGACGAGATCGCGCTGGCCAAGGCGCAGCTCAAGCGGGACGTGAAGCGCGGCGCGGCGAGCGGTGGGGCCTTCTCCGGCGCGGGCGTGGTGCTGGTGTTCTCGCTGCCGATGCTCAACTTCGCGCTGGCGTACGGCATCCGCACCTGGAGCCACTGGAACCTCGCGGTGTGTTTCCTGCTGTCCTTCGCCGCCAATGTGCTGGTGGCCGGTCTGCTCGCCCTGATCGGTGTGGTGTTCGCCAAGAAGGCCAAGAAGAGCAAGGGCCCGCAGAAGGTCGCCGCGTCCGTGAAGCAGTCGGCGGGCGTCCTCCAGAACGCCAAGCCGCACCCGCGTGAGCTGCCTGCGGCGGACCGCGCCCACAAGGCTGTGGCACGCTCGTCCTCATGACGGAACCCGCCGCCGCACCGGCCGTACGGCTCGACCTGCCCTCCGGGGAGCGGGTGACGCACCGGGACGTCGCCGCCAACGGCGCGCGTTTCCACATCGCGGAGCTGGGCGACGGCCCCCTGGTGCTGCTGCTGCACGGCTTCCCGCAGTTCTGGTGGACCTGGCGGTACCAGTTGTCCGCGCTGGCGGCCGCGGGCTACCGGGCCGTGGCCATGGACCTGCGGGGCGTCGGCGGCAGCGACCGCACCCCGCGCGGGTACGACCCGGCCAACCTCGCGCTGGACGTCACCGGGGTGATCCGCTCGCTCGGCGAGCCGGACGCCGCGCTGGTCGGCCACGACCTGGGCGGCTACCTGGCGTGGACGGCGGCGGCGATGCGGCCCAAGCTGGTGCGCCGGCTCGCGGTGGTGTCGATGCCGCACCCGCGGCGCTGGCGCGCGGCGATGCTGCGGGACGCCCGGCAGACGGCGGCCAGCTCCTACATCTGGGGCTTCCAGCGGCCGTGGATCCCCGAGCGGCAGCTCACCGCGGACGACGGCGCGCTGGTGGGTGAGCTGATCCGGGACTGGTCCGGGCCGCGCCTGCCGGAGGACGCGGACGTGGCGGCGTACCAGCGGGCGATGTGCATCCCGTCGACGGCGCACTGCTCGATCGAGCCGTACCGCTGGCTGGTGCGGTCGCTGGCCCGGCCGGACGGCATCCAGTTCAACCGGCGGATGAAGCGGCCGGTCCGGGTGCCCACGCTGCATCTGCACGGCTCCCTGGACCCGGTCACCCGGACGCGCAGCGCGGCCGGTTCGGGCGAGTACGTGGAGGCGCCGTACCGCTGGCGTCTGTTCGACGGGCTGGGACACTTCCCGCACGAGGAGGACCCGGTGGCGTTCTCCACCGAGCTGATCAACTGGCTGAAGGACCCCGAACCCGACCGGTGACCGTTCGGATGCGCTGAGTGTCCGCTTTCCCGACCGTTTCCGACCGTTTGCTCACCGAACTGCCACATGCCTGACGCATAGGCCGATCGGGCGGCCCGGAGGCGGTTACTGACCTTGGGGCGGGGGCACACGTCGGGGTATGGGCTGGACGCACGACTACGGTGACGCACCCCGCGAACGACGCTCGGCCTCCGGGCCGGATTCGCCGCCACCGGTAACGCCGCAACTCGCCGAGGGGGACCCGAGGGTGGGGATTCCGCGCATCCTGCGCCGCCGGGCCCGCTGGGTCTCCGTACGCCTGCGTCACACCGCGCGCACCTGAACCCGCGTCACCTCACGGGACGCGGTCGCCTCGCAGAGCGCGGTCGCCTCACAGGGCGCAGTTGTCGGTGCCCACCTGGCTGTTCGCCGTACGCCCCCGCGTGACGTCCGGGCGGATCTCGTCGGCGGTGAGGGCGTAGCCGGTATCGGCGTCGTCCCGCGACTTGGCGAACACCACGCCGTAGACGGTGCCCTGAGGGGTCAGCAGGGGGCCGCCGGAGTTGCCCTCGCGGACCGTGGTGAAAAGTGAGTACACGTCACGGCCGACCGTGCCCCGGCGGTAGATGTCCGAGCCGTTCGCCGTGATGCGTCCGCGCACCCGCGCCGCGCGCACGTCGTACGCGCCGTTCTCCGGGAAGCCGGCCACGATGGCGCCGTCCCCGCTGCCGGCGTCCTTCGAGGCGAACCGCAGCACGGGCGCCTTCAGGTCGGGCACGTCCAGGACGGCGATGTCGCGCCGCCAGTCGTAGAGGACGACCGTGGCGTCGTACGTGCGGCCCTCGCCGCCTATCTGGACGGTGGGTTCGTCGACGCCGCCGACGACATGGGCGTTGGTCATCACGCGCCGGTCGCCGAAGACGAAGCCGGTGCCCTCCAGCACCTTGCCGCAACTGCGGGCGGTGCCGGTGACCTTGACGATGGAGCGCTGGGCCCTGACGGCCACGGCGCTGCTCGCCAGAGCCGGATCCGGCGGCCGGACCTCGCGGATCTGCTCGTCGGAGAAGGGGCTGAAGACCTGCGGGAAGCCGTTCTGCGCGAGGATCGAGCCGAAGTCCTTGAACCAGGTGCCCGACTGCACCGGCAGCACCTGGTCCATCCCGACCAGCACCTTGGAGCCGCGGACCTCCCGGCCGAGCGTCGGCAGCGTGGTCTGGGCGAGCGCGGAGCCGATCAGCCAGGCGACCAGCAGCATGGCGCCCACGTTGACCAGGGCGCCGCCGGTGGCGTCCAGCGCGCGGGCCGGGGACCAGGTGATGTGCCGGCGCAGCTTGTTGCCCAGGTGGGTGGTGAGGGCCTGCCCGACGGAGGCGATCACGATCACGACGATGACCGCGACGACGGCGGCCACGGTGCCGACCTCGGCGTTGTCGGTCACCGCGTCCCAGACGGGAGGCAGCGCGCAGACGGCGAGCAGGCCGCCGCCGAGGAAGCCGATCACCGACAGGATGCCGACGACGAAGCCCTGGCGGTAACCCACGACCGCGAACCAGACGGCGGCCAGCAGCAACAGGATGTCCAGCACGTTCAACGCTTCAGGCCCCGCCCATCGACTTTCCCCGCGGTAATGAACACGCACGACACCCTGTCATGACCAGCGGTCGAGCGGGACCTGCCGGGTCCGGTCCCAGGGGCGCTCCCAGCCCGCGTAGTGCAGCAGCCGGTCGATGACCCCGGCCGTGAACCCCCACACGAGCGCCGATTCGACCAGGAATGCCGGGCCCCGGAACCCGCTGGGGTGCACGGTGGTCGCGCGGTTGGCAGGGTCCGTGAGATCCGCCACGGGGACGGTGAAGACGCGCGCCGTCTCGTTCGGGTCGACCACCCCGACCGGGCTCGGCTCGCGCCACCAGCCGAGGACCGGGGTGACGACGAACTCGCTGACCGGGATGTAGAGGGCGGGCAGCACCCCGAAGAGCTGGACGCCGGCCGGGTCGAGCCCGGTCTCCTCCTCCGCCTCGCGCAGGGCCGCCCGCAGCGGGCCGTCGGTCTTCGGGTCGCCGTCCACGGCGTCGAGGGCGCCGCCGGGGAAGGAGGGCTGGCCGGCGTGGGAGCGCAGCGAGCCGGAGCGCTCCATCAGCAGCAGCTCCGGGCCGCGCTCGCCCTCGCCGAACAGGATCAGCACCGCCGACTGGCGGCCGCCGCCGTCCTCGGGCGGCAGGAAGCGGCTGAGCTGGAGCGGCTGGACCGTCTCGGCGGCCCGCGCCACCGGCTCCAGCCAGCCCGGCAGCCCCTCCCTGCGCAGCGCCACCGGGCTCTCGTGCGTGTCACGCGTGTACGTCATGCCACCCCCTGCCGTGTCCAACGCCCGACTGCCCCGTGATCGTTCCCCTCATCCGGCCCCCAGCGGCGGGGCCGGGATGCCGCCCGCGTCCAGGTAGGACTGGGGCGGGTTGAGCCGCTGGCCGGGGAAGCCGCCCTTCTCGTACTTCAGGAGCTTGCGCGCCTTGTCCGGGTCGGTCTCGCCCTCGCCGTAGGACGGGCAGAGCGGGGCGATCGGGCAGGCGCCGCAAGCGGGCTTGCGGGCGTGGCAGATGCGGCGGCCGTGCCAGATGACGTGGTGGGAGAGGTCGGTCCAGTCCTTCTTGGGGAACAGTTCGCCGACCGCGGCCTCGATCTTCTCGGGCTCGGTCTCCTCGGTCCACTTCCAGCGCCGCACCAGCCGCTGGAAGTGGGTGTCCACGGTGATGCCGGGCCGGCCGAAGGCGTTGCCCAGGACCACGAAGGCGGTCTTGCGGCCGACGCCGGGCAGCTTGACCAGGTCCTCCAGCTTGCCGGGGACCTCACCGCCGAAGTCCTCCACGAGCGCCTTGGACAGCCCTATGACCGAGCGCGTCTTGGCCCTGAAGAAGCCGCAGGGCCGCAGGATCTCCTCCACCTCGGCGGGGTCGGCCGCCGCGAGGTCCTCCGGGGTGGGGTACTTGGCGAACAGCGCCGGGGTC
Organism: Streptomyces sp. SID1328; assembly: GCF_009865595.1. NCBI lineage: Bacteria > Bacillati > Actinomycetota > Actinomycetes > Kitasatosporales > Streptomycetaceae > Streptomyces > Streptomyces sp. SID1328. The sequence continues at coordinate 18,575 of NZ_WWKH01000992.1, forward strand.
GTCTGGTTGACGCGCAGGTCGGTGGTCTGGGCCGACAGGACCGTGGCGACCAGGAGCTGGAAGGGGTTCTGGAAGTCCAGCTCGGGGTGGGCGTACGGATAGACCTCGGCGAGTTCGCGGTTGATCCGGCGGGCGCGGCGGACCAGGGCGGTGTGCGACTCACCGGTCGTCCCACCGGCCGTCTTCGCGGGGTCCTTTTTTATGGATTTCACCTTTTTGCCACTTCCATCGGAATCCTGTTCGCCCACGGCGGAATCACGTCGTGCAACCACCCGCGCAGCCCCCTCGGCCTGTGCTCTACCGGCGATTTGGACACCCGGCCAGCCTAGAGCCCGGCACCGACATACGCGCCGGACCCGGAAGATCGGCCCCCGCTCAGCGCGAGGCGCCCAGCAGGCGCAGCAGGCCGTCCGCGCTGTCCGCCGTCCCGCCCCGGCGGAAACCGTCGGCGGTGCGCTCGGCGAGGGTCCGGCCGGAGGTGAGGCACCAGTCCCACCACCAGTCCAGCGTGGGGGTGTCGAGCCGTTCGGCGGGCAGCAGCGCGGGCCAGCCGCAGGCGCGCGCCTGAGCGGTGACCTTGGCCCCGTCCGCCACGGGGTCGACGGCGAGGGCGGGCACCCCGGCGCGCAGTGCGAGCACCAGGCCGTGCAGCCGGTCGGTGACGACGAGGTCGCAGCGCGCCAGCACGCTCTCCAGTTGCCCGGAGGTCGTGCACAGCCGCCAGTCGCACGGGTCCAGCCGGGTCTCCAGTTCGAGACAGGCGCAGTCCCGGCCGTTCAGCCAGCGCGTGACGAACTCGGCCACCCGCTCGTGCTGCCTGCGGAGGCCGTACTCGTACTGGCCGTGCGTGAGGACGACGCCTACGACCGGATGTGCCGGCGGGACGGGCGCGCGGGCGGCCAGGTCGAGGGTGGGGACGGTGTCCGGGGCGTCCCGCCCGAGGACGTGGTGGAAACCGTGTACGGCGGGGTCCTCGGCGTCGAGGACGGAGTTCCCCACGGCGATCCGGACGCAGTCGCGGTACCGCCGGTGCAGGTCCTCGACCTGGGATCCGTGCGCGGGGCCGCAGACGAAGAGCAGGTGCGAGTAGTCCTCCGGGCGGGTGTCGTCCAGGGACGGCCCCTCCGGCCGGAAGGCCGGGCTCCAGGCGACGTCGTGCGGGACGGCGGCGCCCCGCAGCAGCTCTCGCACCCGGTCCAGCGCGAGCAGGTCACCGGCGGTCGCCTCCCCGTGCAGGAAGCTGAACCAGCCGGTGACGAGAACCCGCCGCGGGCCGGTCTCAGCCGTTGTCGAAGACCGCCTTCTGCACGTCGTTGGGGCCGTCGAACCGTTGCGTCCCGGCGTGCTCAAGCTTGTCGACGACCTTGTCGTCGGCGCCGTTGCTCCGGGCCACGGAGACGAGATCGTCACGGCTGGCGGGGTATTCGGCGCCCTTGAGGGCCTTCTGGAGATCGATCGGGCTCATGTCGGCCATGGTGTCCTCCTGTCGGGGCCGGCGCAGTCGTCCTGCGCGTCCTGGCGCCGAGTACCCCCCGAGGACGACGGAGACCCGCCGCGCCCGCAGTTTCCACAAACAGCGGAAGGCCGGTTGCGGATTTCTCCGTAACCGGCCTTCACCTGCGACTTCGTAAAGTCGGGACGACAGGATTTGAACCTGCGACCCCTTGACCCCCAGTCAAGTGCGCTACCAAGCTGCGCCACGTCCCGA
>NZ_WWKH01000993.1:0-8487 GCF_009865595.1 Streptomyces sp. SID1328
TCCGATCTAGCTGGGGGCGCGGCTGCAGGCACTGGCGGACGAGTACCGGGAGCTGTCCGATCCGTCGCTGCCGGACGCGTCACTCGTCTTCGCACTGTTTCACCCGGCGCCGCGCGAGCAGGCTGCGGGAGGCGCCAGGTGACCTCAGACGTCCGGAAGTTGCCGACCGGGTTCGGGCGGCTGTGGACTGCGCAGACGGTGTCCTCGCTTGGTGACGGGGTGTCGCATGCCGCGCTGCCGCTGCTCGCGTTGACGTTGACGCGGGATCCGATGGCGCTCGCCGTCGTCACGGCCGCCGGGACGCTGCCGTGGCTGCTCTTCGGGGTGCTCGGCGGTGCGCTGGTGGACCGCTGGGACCGCCGGCGCACGATGTGGGTCATGGACGCGGCGCGTGCGGTGCTGCTCGCGATACCGGCGGCAGCGGCAGCGCTCGACGGCTTGAGCATTCCGCTGCTCGCGGCCGTCGCCTTCCTGCTCGGCCTCGGCGGACTCTTCTTCGACACGGCCGCCACGGCCTATCTGCCGGATCTGCTCGGCCGCGACCCCGCACTCCTGGAGCGAGCCAACTCTCGCTTGCGCGGGGCCCAGACCGCCATGTCCGGCTTCGCGGGGCCGCCTGCGGGCAGTGCGCTGCTCGCGCTCGGGCGTTCGGTTCCGCTGCTCGCCGACGCGGTGTCGTTCATGCTCTCCGCACTGCTCGTACGGTCGCTTCCCGCCATGCCACGGCCCGTGCCGAAGGTCCGCGAGTCGCTGCTTCGGCAGGCGCGGGCCGGGGCCTCGTACGTCTTCCGGGACCAGTTGCTGCTCGGGCTCGCGCTCCGCCCAGCGGTCGGGAACGTCGCCTTCCTCGCTGTGGAGACCGTCCTCGCACTCTTCGCGCACGACCGCCTCGGCATCGACACCTACGGCTTCGGCCTGCTCCTCACGGCGGAGGCCACCGGTGGCCTGCTCGGTGCAGGCATCGCCTCCTACCTCGGCCGACGACTCGGCACTGGCACCGCACTGACCTGCACAGCCGCCGTCGAAGGGCTTGCCATCCTGGGCCTGGCCGCTGCCCCGAACCCGTACGTGGCCGGGCTGGCGCTCGCCGTCTGCGGGGCCGGCATGGGCGCCACGATGGTGCTCGGGCCCTCCCTCCGACAGGCGATCGTCCCGGCCCACCTCATGGGCCGGGTCGCCTCCACCTCCCGCATGCTGGCCATGTGCGCCGCCCCCATCGGGGCTTTCCTCGGCGGCTGGCTGGCCACCACCTACGACATCCGCACCCCGCTCTACGCCGCCGCCGTCCTCCTCCTGGCGATGACGGCCGTCACGGCAACCATGACCAGCAACCGCCGGGTCGAAGCGGCGCTGGGGGCCGCCGCCCCGGCCGGCGGTCCGGATCACCCGGCATCCGAGGGTCCCGCCCAGGAGAGTGCACCCGACGTGTTGTGACGCCTGCCGCGAAGGCGTCACAAACGTCGGGTGCGTACGCCCTTGGCGACTTCGGAATGCTGGAGGAACTCACGCAGCGCGTCGTGGCCCAGCACGGCCATCCCCTCGATCCCGCCGGGCAGTTCGACGGGCGCCACCGCGCCGAGGGCCAGCAGTCGGGCGTTGTCGGCGTGCGGGCAGCCCCCGGCGGGATCCAGGCGGTGCGGGACTTCGGAGGGCGACGTCTCCATGGTGCTCCTGACGGTCGTACGGCCGGGAGGGGTGCGCCGCCGATCGTAGGGCGGCGGGTCAGCCGAGGTAGTGGGCGCGGCCGTCGTCGTCCAGCTCGAAGGGGCCGTCGGGGATGATGCAGAACTCATTGCCCTCCGGGTCCGCCATCACCAGGAACCCGCCCTCGTCGTACTCCGTCAGCCGGCGCCCGCCCAGCGCCTCCACGCGCCGCTGCTCGGCGGCCGGGTCGGCGGCGGTGACATCGAAGTGCATGCGGTTCTTGCCCGACTTGGGGCCGTCGGCCCGCTGGAACCCGAGGCCGAGGCCGTCCTCGCGCCGGAGCCAGACGTAGGGGCCCGTGCGGCCCACGACCGGCCTGCCGAGCAGCTCGGACCAGAACGCGGCGAGCCGCTCGGGGTCGGTGGCGTCGACGATGAGGGCGTTGATCCGCAGCGGAGTGTTCGTCATGCGCCGATCCTGCCAGGGGGGCGCCGCAGCACGGACCGGGGAGGGCCGTCGTACGCGAGATAGCCTGGGCAAATGCTGACCGAAGTCACCGCCACCCGGTTCGTCACGCCCCTGCGTGAGGGCGGCTCGCTGCCGGGGCTCGTCGAGGCCGACGATCTCGGCCTCTACGTCCTGAAGTTCACCGGCGCCGGGCAGGGCCGCAAGACCCTGGTCGCCGAGGTCGTCTGCGGGGAACTCGCCCGGCGCCTCGGCTTCCGGGTGCCCGGCCTCGTGACCGTAGGGCTGGACCCCGTGCTCGGACTGGGGGAGCCCGAGCGGCAGGTGCAGGACCTGTTGCGCGCCAGCGGGGGCGCCAACCTCGGCATGGACTTCCTCTCCGGCGCCCTCGGCTACGACCCGCTCGCCTTCCCCGTCGACCCCGGGGAGGCGGGCCGGATCGTGTGGTTCGACGCGCTGGTCAACAACGTCGACCGCTCCTGGCGCAACCCCAACCTTCTGGTGCAGGGGGGCGGGCTGTGGCTCATCGACCACGGCGCCACCATGATCTGGCACCACAACTGGCCCTCCGTCGACGCCTCCGCCGCCCGGCCCTACGACGCCGCCGACCACGCCCTCGCCCGCTTCACCCCCGACGTCGGCGCCGCCGCGGCCGACCTGGCCCCCCTGGTCACCGAGGAACTGCTCGCCGAGGTCACCGCCCGGATCCCCGACGCCTGGCTGGCCGACGAACCCGGCTTCGACACGCCAGACGACCTGCGCCGTGCCTACGCGCGCCCGCTGCTCGCCCGCGCGGGCACCGTCCACGAACGCATCGAGGGCCTCAAGGAGAGCAAGTGAGCGAGCACCACATTCACATGGCCGGAAGTGTGGTCGAGCGCCACATCATCCGGGGCGGGCAGGGCGGCGACCGCGAGGTGTACGAGTACGCCCTGCTGCGGGTCGTCCCCCGCGTCGAGCGCGGTGAGCGGATCAACGCGGGCGTGATCGTCTACTGCCGCGCCCGCGGTTACGTCGGCGCCCGCACCCACCTGGACGAGCCCCGGCTGCTCGCGCTCGACCCGGACGCGGACGTGCAAGGGGTGCGCGCCGCGCTCGGCGCCGTGGAGCGGATCTGCGCGGGCGGGGAGGACGCCGGGCAGGCGGCGGGCGACGACGCCGGGCGGCGTTTCCGCTGGCTGATCGCGCCCCGTTCCACGGTGGTGCGGCCCGGACCGGTGCACACCGGGCTGACCGCCGACCCGGTGGCCGAGACGGAGCGGCTGCTGGACCTCCTGGTGAGGTAATGGATCACACCGCCCGGTGTCCCGTTGACACCGGGTGCCAGGGCTTCTAGCGTCACGGGTGCTGAAGGTACTAAGCGGTCGCTCACCGCACGGCGGGTCCGGTCCGGACCGGCCGGGTTCTCTCAAGGGCGAGGAGAAGCAGCAATGTCCACCACTGAACAGCGGGTCGCGGTAGTCACCGGCGCGGCGCGCGGCATCGGCGCCGCCACCGCCGTACGGCTGGCCGCCGAGGGTCACGCCGTCGCCGTCGTCGACCTGGACGAGGCCGCCTGCAAGGACACCGTCGAGAAGATCACCGCCGCGGGCGGCAAGGCCCTCGCGGTCGGCGCCGACGTCTCCGACGAGGCGCAGGTCGAGGCGGCCGTCGCGCGGATCGCGGAGGAGCTGGGCGCGCCCACCATCCTGGTCAACAACGCCGGAGTGCTCCGCGACAACCTGCTGTTCAAGATGAGCGTGTCCGACTGGGACACCGTGCTCGGCGTGCACCTGCGCGGCTCGTTCCTGATGACCAAGGCCGTGCAGAAGCACATGGTGGACGCGGGCTTCGGCCGGGTCGTCAACCTGTCCTCGTCCTCCGCGCTCGGCAACCGCGGCCAGGCCAACTACTCGGCCGCCAAGGCGGGTCTCCAGGGCTTCACCAAGACCCTCGCCATCGAGCTGGGCAAGTTCGGCATCACCGCCAACGCCGTCGCCCCCGGCTTCATCGCCACCGAGATGACCAAGGCCACGGCCGACCGCGTGGGCATGGGCTTCGAGGACTTCAAGAAGGCCGCCGCCACCCAGATCCCGGTCCAGCGCGTCGGTGAGCCCGAGGACATCGCCAACGCCATCGCCTTCTTCACCGGCGAGGCGGCCGGGTTCGTCTCCGGCCAGGTGCTGTACGTCGCGGGCGGACCGCTCGACTAGCCGGTCCGGACCCCGAGGAACCCTGGAGCACACGGACATGACTGAACTCCCCGCACTCTCCGGCAAGGCCGCGCTCGTCACGGGCGCCAGCCGGGGCATCGGCTACGGCGTCGCGGAGGCCCTGGTGGCACGCGGTGACCGCGTGGTCATCACCGGCCGCAACGAGGAGGCGCTGAAGGAGGCCGTCGAGCGGCTCGGTGCCGACCGCGTCATCGGCGTCGCCGGCAAGGCCCACGACCTCGCCCACCAGACCGAGGCCGTCGAACGCGCCATGGAGGCGTTCGGCCGCGTCGACTACCTGGTCAACAACGCGGGCACGAACCCGGTCTTCGGCCCCATCGCCGACGTCGACCTGGACGTGGCCCGCAAGGTCTTCGAGACCAACGTGATCTCGGCGCTCGGCTTCGCCCAGAAGACCTGGCACGCCTGGCAGCGGGAGAACGGCGGCGCGATCGTCAACATCGCCTCCGTCGCCGGCCTCGCGCCGTCGCCGTTCATCGGCGCGTACGGCGTGAGCAAGGCCGCGATGATCAACCTGACCCAGCAGCTCGCGCACGAGTTCGCGCCCAAGGTGCGGGTCAACGCGATCGCCCCGGCGGTCGTGAAGACCAAGTTCGCCGAGGCCCTGTACGAGGGCCGGGAGGAGGAGGCGGCCGCCTCCTATCCGCTCGGCCGGCTCGGCGTCCCCTCCGACATCGGCGGGGCCGCGGCCTTCCTCACCTCCGCGCAGTCCGACTGGGTCACCGGTCAGACGCTCGTCGTGGACGGCGGCATCTTCCTCAACGCCGGGGTGGGCTGACCCCCGGCCCGCGCCACCACGGGCGCCGTTCCCTCAAGGGGGAGCGGCGCCCGTACGCGTTCCAGGCGGGGCCGCCGCATGACAACGTAGTCATCCGAAATTGATCAACAACCCATGTTTCAGAGGAGGTTCACGAGGTCCGGTGCTGCGGTATGGTCTGCCGACCTTGGTACGGCGGATCGAGGAGCGAGCGCGTGTTCAAGCGGAACAGAGTCCGGCGCAGGGTCGCGGCGGCCGTGTCCCTGACCTCCCTCATCACCCTGCTGCCCGGCTGCGGACTGCTCTCCGACGGCGGCCCGGACGACAGCAGCCCGATCGTGGTGGGGACGACCAGCGCGCCGAGCACCCTGGACCCGGCGGGCGCGTGGGACGGCTCCTGGGAACTGTTCCGCAACGTCTTCCAGACCCTCCTGGCCTACCCGAACGGCGCGACCACCCCCCAGCCGGACGCCGCGGAGAGCTGCTCCTTCACCGATTCCACCAGCCGCACCTACCGCTGCAAGCTGCGTGCCGGGCTGAAGTTCGCCGACGGCCACCCGCTCGATGCCGAGGCCGTCCGGCACTCCATCGACCGCATCCGCACCATCAACGCCCCGAGCGGCCCCGCCGGACTGCTGGAGGGGCTGGACCGGGTGGAGACCACGGGTGCGCGGGAGATCGTCTTCCACCTCAAGAGGCCCGACGCCACCTTCCCGTTCGTCCTCGCCACCCCGGCCATGTCCCTCGTCGACCCGCGCGAGTACCCCGCCAACTCGCTGCGCAAGGACGGCGACGTGCACGGTTCCGGCCCGTACCGCCTGGAGTCCTACGACGAGGGCAAGCAGGCCGTGCTGGTGCGCAACGACCGGTACGAGGGCTTCGCCGAGCGGGAGAACAAGGCGGTGACCATCCGGTACTTCCAGGACTCCGCCGCGATGGTCGAGGCGCTGCGCGACAAGAGCATCGACGTCACCTACCGGGGACTCGCCGCCAACGACATCCTCACCCTCCAGCAGCAGTCCCCGGCCGGGCTGCAACTGGTGGACGGCACCGGCACCGACATCAGCTACCTGGTGTTCAACCCCAAGGACCGCTGGGCCGGGAACGTTGCCGTGCGCAAGGCCATAGCCCAGGTCGTGGACCGGGGTGCCATCGCGCACAAGGTGTACCGGGACACCGTCGAACCGCTGTACTCCATGGTCCCCAAGGGCCTGACCGGCCACGCCACCTCCTACTTCGACCACTTCGGCGAACCCAGCGCCGGCAAGGCCCGCGCGATCCTCGCCGCGGCGGGCATCAAGCAGCGGGTCCCGCTCACCTTCTGGTACACCTCCGACCGCTACGGCTCCGAGACCGGCGTGATGTTCCGGGAGCTGAAGCGGCAACTGGAGGACTCCGGGCTGTTCACCATCACCCTGCGCGCCCGGCCCTGGAAGACCTACGTCACCGGCTACCAGAAGGGGGAGTACCCGGTGTTCGGCCGGGGCTGGTTCCCGGACTTCCCCGACGCGGACAACTTCATCGCGCCCTTCGTCGGCGAGCACAACGCCCTCGGCACCCCCTACGTGAGCAAGAAGATAACCGGTGAGCTGCTGCCCCGGTCGCGGGCGCAGGGGGACCGGGCCCAGGTGGTGAAGGACCTGACGGCCGCCCAGCGGATCATGGTGGAGGACGCCCGGCTGATCCCGCTGTGGCAGGGGCGTCAGTACATCGCCGCGAGTGAGGACATCTCCGGCGGCGAGCGAGCCCTCGACCCCTCGACGATCATGATGATGTGGGAGCTGAACCGGAAGACGAGCTGGTGAGCGGCCTGCCGTCGGCGTTGTCAGTGGTCGGCTGTAGGTTCTGAAGCCTTGGAAGTGACCGCCGACCGTGAGGGACACCGACGTGACCGACATCGCCATGCTGCCCGAGTCCTGGCAGGGCGTTCTGGGCGACGAACTCCAGCAGCCCTACTTCAAGGAGCTGACGGAGTTCGTCGAGGAGGAGCGGGCGAAGGGTCCGGTCTACCCGCCGCGCGAGGAGGTCTTCGCGGCGCTGGACGCGACGCCGTACGACAAGGTCAAGGTGCTCGTGCTCGGCCAGGACCCGTACCACGGCGAGGGCCAGGGGCACGGGCTGTGCTTCTCGGTGCGGCCCGGTGTGAAGACCCCGCCGTCGCTGCGGAACATCTACAAGGAGATGCACGAGGAGCTGGGCCTGCCCGTCCCGGACAACGGCTATCTGATGCCCTGGGCCGAACAGGGCGTCCTGCTGCTGAACGCGGTGCTCACCGTGCGCTCCGGCGAGGCCAACTCGCACAAGGGCAAGGGCTGGGAGAAGTTCACGGACGCGGTGATCCGCGCGGTGGCCTCCCGTCCCGACCCGGCGGTGTTCGTGCTGTGGGGCAACTACGCCCAGAAGAAGCTGCCGCTGATCGACGAGACGCGGCACGTGGTCGTCAAGGGGGCGCATCCCTCGCCGCTGTCCGCGAAGAAGTTCTTCGGCTCGCGCCCCTTCACACAGATCAACGAGGCCGTCGCCGCGCAGGGCCACGAGCCGATCGACTGGCGCATTCCCGACCTGGGCTGACCGGGGACCGGCCAGGCGGTCTCACCGTTCCGTCCGGGGCCGCCTGCCCGGTATCGCCGCCGGCTGCGGTTAGCGTCATGGGCGGACGGCCGACGAGCGGCCGGATGACGGGTCCGGAGGGCGCGGTGGCGGAGCGACAGGAACAGACGGCGCCCGATGCCCTGCTCACCCGGATCGGGCAGATCGTCATGCTGCACCGGGGCGGCGACCGCGAGGAGGCCCGGCGCCGGCTGCTGGAGCTGTGGGCCGAGACTGCCGAAGCCGGCGACCCGCTGCACCGCTGCACCCTCGCCCACTACCTGGCCGACACCCAGGACGACCCGGTGGACGAACTCGCCTGGGATCTCAGGGCGTTGTCGGCGGCCGACGAGCTGACCGACGGCCGCCCCGGCGCCGATCCCGCGAGCGTGCGCGGCTTCTACCCCTCGCTGCACCTCAGTCTCGCGGCCGACTACCTCAAGCTGGACCGCGCCGACGCCGCCCGCACCCACCTCCGTCACGCCCGCCGCGCGGCCGGCGCCCTCCCCGACGACGGCTACGGCACCGCCGTCCGGGCCGCGATCACCCGCCTGGAACTCCGCCTTCCCGACACCGGCCCCTCGGAGGGCGACGGCTGGGGGCCGCCGAGACAGCGGCCGACGCGCTAACGCCCGTACGCCCGCTCGCAGATCGTCGACTGCGGGCTGTTCTTGGGCCAGCCGCCGTACTTCTTGCCCAGCGCGCACACATTCGGGATCTGCGGCACCGTGCGGGGCGCGTGCGGGGTGTCGGCGCGCGGACGGTCCGGGTACGCCCGGCGCGGGGCGGGGGCGACGGGGGTGCGCCGGGGCTCGGGCG
>NZ_WWKH01000994.1:0-4242 GCF_009865595.1 Streptomyces sp. SID1328
GGGCGACGACGCGAATTGTCAGACAGGACCTAAGGCGTGCAGACCTTGGTGAGTTCGCCGGCCGCGTCGGTGACCGGGCGCACGTCCGGGGTGTTGTCACCGTTCCTGATGGCGGTCCGTACGTTGGAGACCGCCGAATTCAGGTCGTCCACGGCCTTGTTGACGTCGGCGTCGTCCGTGCGGTCGCCGATCCGGTCGAGGTTCTGCTCTATGGAGTCCAGCGAGGCGTCGGCCTGCGTGGGATCGTTCGCCGCGTTCTCCACGGCCTGCTGGAGGTCGGTGACGCTGTCCGCGATGGAGTCGGCGGTCTGCACACAGTCCAGGGCCTTGTTCACGGCGTCGCAGCCGGTGGTGAGGCCCATGGTGAGCGCGGCGGCCGCGAGCGCGGCGATGGCGGTGGTACGGCGTCGGCGGCCGGCGGCCATGCGGTGTCCCTCCCCAGGTACGGCTGGCCGGGCGCGCGGGATCGAGCCGCGCGCCCGTACCGTCCAAGACGCGGTCCGCCGGGGCGGGGTTGCCCGGGCAAGCTCAGCTTTTTTGGGGTGCCCTTTACCCGGCCGGTGCTACTCGGGCAGGGTCAGCGCGAGGGCGGCCCGCTGGAAGTCGGTGAGCTCGGCGCAGCCGGCCACACCCAGGTCGAGCAGGGCGTTCAGTTCCTCGCGGGCGAAGGGCTCGGCCTCGGCGGTGCCCTGGATCTCGACGAAGCGGCCGTCGCCGGTGCAGACCACGTTCATGTCGGTCTCGGCGCGCACGTCTTCCTCGTAGCAGAGGTCGAGCAGCGGGACGCCGTCGACGATGCCGACCGAGACGGCGCCGACCGTGCCGGTGAGCGGCTGGCGGCCCGCCTTGATCAGCTTCTTGCGCTGCGCCCAGGCGACGGCGTCGGCGAGGGCGACGTAAGCGCCGGTGATGGCGGCGGTGCGGGTGCCACCGTCGGCCTGGAGGACGTCGCAGTCCAGGACGATGGTGTTCTCGCCGAGCGCCTTGTAGTCGATGACGGCGCGCAGCGAGCGGCCGATGAGGCGGGAGATCTCGTGCGTGCGCCCGCCGATCCGGCCCCGGACCGACTCACGGTCGCCGCGGGTGTTGGTGGAGCGGGGCAGCATGGAGTACTCGGCGGTGACCCATCCCTCGCCGCTGCCCTTGCGCCAGCGGGGGACGCCTTCGGTGACGCTGGCGGTGCAGAACACCTTGGTGTCGCCGAAGGAGACGAGGACGGAGCCCTCGGCGTGCTTGCTCCAGCCGCGTTCGATGGTGACGGGGCGGAGCTGTTCGGGGGTGCGGCCGTCGATGCGAGACATGCGGCTGAGCCTATCGGGAGTGACGCGAGGGGCTCCTCCCCCATGGGAAGAAGCCCCTCGCGCCGGTGAGCTGCCGCTGGGCGGACGGCTCACATCATGTCTTCGATCTCCGCGGCGATCGGGTCGGCGTCGGTGCCGATGACGACCTGGATGGCGGTGCCCATCTTCACGACACCGTGCGCGCCGGCGGCCTTCAGGGCGGCCTCGTCGACGAGCGACGCGTCGTGGACCTCGGTACGCAGGCGGGTGATGCAGCCCTCGACCTCGTCGATGTTGTCGATGCCGCCGAGCCCGGCGACGATCTTCTCAGCCTTGCTGGCCATGTTCCTTCTCCCTGGTCCGAACGAGAACCGTCCGAAGACTGGTCTACACCACCAGGGGGAACCCCACCAAACCGCCCCCCGGCCCCCACGGGTCCGGCACTCCGTGTAGCCCCACGATCGCTATTTCACGGGTTCCTTATATCCGTGCCCTCGTGCTACAACAGGTCTACACCACAAGTGGTGTAGACCACAGACGCTGCCGTCCCCCTCCATGGTCCCAGGGCGGCGCCCTGCCCATCTGGAGGAAGTTGTGACCACGGCCAGCGCCGCGCCCCCGGCCGAGAACAAGAGGGGCGCCAAGGTGATGGGCGTCCTCCAGCGGATCGGCCGCAGTCTGATGCTGCCGGTCGCGGTGCTGCCCGCCGCCGCCCTCCTGGTGCGGCTCGGCAACGCCGACATGCTGGGTGACCCCTCCTACCCGGCGTTCCTCACCAAGATCGCCTCCTTCATGGCGGCGGGCGGCAACGCGATCCTGGACAACATGGCGCTGCTGTTCGCGGTGGGCATCGCCATCGGCTTCGCCAAGAAGTCGGACGGCTCCACGGCGCTCGCCGCGGTCGTCGGCTACCTGGTCTTCAAGAACGTGCTGGCCACGTTCACCGACAAGAACCTGCCGAAGGTGGCCACCGCCGTCGACGGCAAGGTCGTCATGGTGAACGCCCCGGTGGACGCCAAGGTCCTCGGCGGCGTGGTGATGGGCATCGTCGTCGCCCTGCTCTACCAGCGCTTCTACCGCACCAAGCTGCCCGACTGGGCCGGCTTCTTCGGCGGCCGCCGACTGGTCCCGATCCTCTCCGCGCTCGCCGGTCTGCTCATCGGCATCGTCTTCGGCTACATCTGGCCGGTGCTCGGCACGGGTCTGCACAACTTCGGTGAGTGGCTGGTCGGCTCGGGCGCCGTCGGCGCCGGCATCTTCGGTGTCGCCAACCGCGCGCTGATCCCGATCGGCATGCACCACCTGCTGAACTCGTTCCCGTGGTTCCAGGCCGGTGACTACAACGGCAAGAGCGGCGACATCGCGCGCTTCCTCGCCGGTGACCCGCACGCGGGCCAGTTCATGACCGGCTTCTTCCCGATCATGATGTTCGCGCTGCCCGCCGCCTGCCTCGCCATCGTGCACTGCGCCCGCCCCGAGCGCCGCAAGGTCGTCGGCGGCATGATGTTCTCCCTCGCGCTGACCTCCTTCGTCACCGGTGTCACCGAGCCGATCGAGTTCACCTTCATGTTCATCGCCCCGGTGCTGTACGCGATCCACGCGGTGCTCACCGGTGTCTCCATGGCGCTGACCTGGTCGCTGGGCATGCGGGACGGCTTCGGCTTCTCGGCCGGCGCGATCGACTTCGGCCTGAACTGGGGCATCGCGTCGAACCCGTGGGGCCTCATCCTGGTCGGCCTGTGCTTCGCGGTCGTCTACTACGTGGTCTTCCGCTTCGCCATCATCAAGTTCAACCTCCCCACGCCGGGCCGCGAGTCCGACGAGGAGCTGGCCGAGATCCAGAAGGCAGAGGCCAAGTAACCCGGCCCAGGTACGCGCAGGGCCCCGGAACCCGACCAGGTTCCGGGGCCTTCGTCGTGGCCGGGCCTACAGCTCGTACGTCATGCGGGGCGTCGCCACCTCCACCGGGCCGGCGAAGGCCTCGCGGGCGTCGGCCAGGTTGACCTCGGGGTCGGTCCACGGCGGGATGTGGGTGAGGACCAGCATGCGGGCGCCCGCGCGGGTGGCGGTCTCCCCGGCCTCGCGGCCGTTGAGGTGCAGGTCGGGGATGTTCTCCTTGCCGTGCGTGAAGGCGGCCTCGCACAGGAAGAGGTCGGCGTCCCGCGCCAGGTCGTCCAGCGCCGCGCTGACCCCGGTGTCCCCGGAGTACGTGAGGGACTTGCCCCCGTGCTCGATCCGGATCGCGTAGGCCTCGACCGGGTGCCGCACCCGCTCGGTGTGCACGGTGAAGGGGCCGATCTCGAAGGTGGACGGCTTGACCGTGTGGAAGTCGAAGACCTCGCTCATGGAGGACGCGGACGGCGTGTCGGCGTACGCCGTGGTCAGCCGGTGCTCGGTGCCCTCGGGGCCGTAGACCGGGATCGGCTCGCAGCGGCCGCCGTCGTGCCGGTAGTAGCGCGCCACGAAGTACGCGCACATGTCGATGCAGTGATCGGCGTGCAGATGGCTGAGGAAGATCGCGTCGAGGTCGTACAGACCGATGTGGCGCTGCAACTCCCCCAGGGCGCCGTTGCCCATGTCGAGAAGCAGCCGGAAGCCGTCGGCCTCGACGAGGTAGCTCGAACAGGCCGATTCCGCGGACGGGAACGACCCCGAGCAGCCGACGACGGTGAGCTTCATGGAGCGGAAACCTCCGTTGGCAGAAGCGGGTCGGGAAGCAGCAGGGCATGGTTGTGCGGTTCGTCGAGCGTAAGGCGCGAAAGCGCGGGTCGCTCCTTCGCCAGGGGCCGTTGTGGGCGAACTCACCTGTGCTGTCACCGGTTCGGCTGGACCGGGGGCGCATGGGGATCAGCGGAGGGCGCGCGGCAGGCGGCGCGCGCCGGTAACGTCCTCCGCATGGACACGACCTGGTGGCTCGCGCTGGTGGCGGTAATCCTGCTGGCCCTGGTCGCCACGCTGGTGG
>NZ_WWKH01000995.1:0-6339 GCF_009865595.1 Streptomyces sp. SID1328
GGCCTCGTCGGCGTACCCGCGCTGGTGCAGCAGGACGCCCAGGTTGTTGGCGGCGGGGCGGTCACCGGCGGACGCGGCGGCACGGAGCTGGGGTTCGGCGGCGTCGAGGTCGCCGCGGCGCAGCAGCATGGCCCCGAGGATGCTGGCGGCCTCGGCGTCGCCGGTGCGCGCCGCCATCCCGAGGCGCACCTCCTCGGCGTCCTCCCCCACCTCGTCCACGTCGCGGGACGGTTCCTCACCCGAAGGCTGCACAAATCGCCCTGTCTCGAACAGAGTTGCCTTGTCCCCCATAACGTCCATCGTCGCACCACCTGCAACCTGGGTACACCCGGTGTACCGCAGCCCGTGAGGTCACTTCAGCGTTTTGTCGACATGCCCACAGAGAGACAAGTCAAACACAGTTGGCCCAACTCCGGGCGGCGGCGCGGCCGATGAAACACGCAGCACATGAGTTCGCACATCACGAAGGCCCGGATCTCGATGAGATCCGGGCCTTCGTTTTCAGTAGCGGGGACAGGATTTGAACCTGCGACCTCTGGGTTATGAGCCCAGCGAGCTACCGAGCTGCTCCACCCCGCGCCGTTGTGTGTACAACTCTAGCACGGCGCGGGGGCGGGTCCGGTCAGTCGCCGCTGGTCCGGGGCTTGTCCGCCGCGGACTGGGCGTCCTCGGCCTTCCGGAGCGCGTCCTGGAGGTCCTTCTGGGCCTTGGCGTAGGCGTCCCAGTCCGGGCCGGACTTCAGGGCTTCCTGGCCCGCGTCGTACGCCTTCTGCGCGTCCTCGAGGGCCTGGCGGACCGTCGGGCTGGTGGACGCCGGCGGTTCGGTGGTGCCGGACTGCGGCGGCTCGGAGCCCTTGACCCCGAAGACCTTGTCCAGCGCCTGGTCCAGGGTGTCCTCGAAGGCGGTCCGGCCCTCGTAGGTCACCAGCACCTTGCGCAGCAGCGGGTACTTCAGCGTGCCGCCGCGCACATACACCGGCTCCGCGTACAGCAGGCCGCCGTCCAGCGGGACGGTGAGCAGGTTGCCGTACTCCACCTGGGAGTGACCCCGGCTCAGCAGGCTGATCGTCTCCGCGATGGACGGTTCGGAGTTGAACTGGCTCTGCACCTGCTTGGGTCCGTCGACCGTGGTGCTCGTCGGCAGCTTCAGGATTCTGATCTTGCCGTAGTCGCTGGCGCGCGGATCGGAGTCGACGGCCATGAACGCGCTCAGGTTGTCCCGGCCGTTCGGTGTGAAGGTCGTCGTCAGCGAGAAGACCTGCTTCTTCTGGTCCGGCATCTTCATGCTCAGGTAGTACGGCGGGACCGAGTCGCGCGAGTCGTTGGACGGGTCGTCCGGGACCTGCCACACCTCGCTGCCGCTGAGGAAGGTCTGCGCGTTGGCCACGTGGTAGCGGGTGAGCAGTTCGCGCTGGACCTTGAACAGGTCCTGCGGGTACCGCAGATGGGCCATCAGCTCCGGGCTGATGTCCGAGCGGGGCTTCACCGTGCCGGGGAACGCCTTCATCCACGTCTTGAGCACCGGGTCGGCGGAGTCCCACTGGTAGAGCTTCACGTCACCGGTGTAGGCGTCGACGGTCGCCTTGACGGAGTTGCGGATGTAGTTGACCTGGTTCTGCTGGGCCACCACCGCACGGGAGTTGTTGGTCGCGGTCAGCGAGTCGGCCGTGGTGTCCCCGAGCGTGGTGCGCGAGGCGTACGGGTAGCCGTTGCTGGTCGTGTAGGCGTCGACGATCCACTGGATGCGCCCGTCCACCACGGCCGGGTAGGCGTCGCCGTCGATGGTCAGCCAGGGCGCGACGGACTCGACGCGGTCCTTGGGAGTGCGGTTGTACAGGATGCGCGAACCGTCGCCGATCGCCCCGGAGTAGAGGATCTGCGGCTCGTTGAACGCCACCGCGTACGCCGCCCGGTTGAGCGGGTTGTCGAGGTTGACGCCGCTCTTTCCCTGGTAGCTGGTGGTCTTCTCGCCCTCGTCGTCGGAGTAGTCGATCTCCTTCTGGGGACCGCCGACGATGGAGTACGTGGTGGTCTTCTCGCCGTAGTACACCTGCTGCTGGTACTCGCCGAGGTCGCCCTTGGAGGGCAGGTTCTTCTCGGTGAAGACCGGGCGGCCCTTGTCGTCGGACTCGGTGCCCTTGGCGGCGACCACGCCGTAGCCGTGGGTGTAGCGGAAGTGGTCGTTGATCCAGTTGTTCTTCGGGATGCCGTTGAGGTTCAGCTCACGCAGGCCGAGGACGGTGTCCTGCTCCTTGCCGTCCTTGGTGGGGTACCGGTCGACGTCCAGGTTGGTCGGGAAGCCGTAGTAGTTCCGGATCTGCTGGAGCTGCTGGAACGTGGGCGAGACCACGTTCGGGTCCATGATGCGGATGCTGGCGGTCTGGCCGACCTGGTCGCGCAGCTTGGTCTTGTCGTCCGTGGCGGCCCTGCCGGAGTACTCGCTGACCTGGGTGTGGTCGATGCCGTACGCCTGGCGGGTCGCCTTGAGGTTCTTCTGGACGTACGGGGCTTCCTTGGCCTGCTCGTTGGGCTGGACCTGGAACTTCTGCACGATGGCCGGGTAGAGGCCGCCGATCAGGACCGCGGAGAGCACCATCAGGCCGAAGCCGATGACGGGGAGCTGCCAGGTGCGCCGCCACAGGGTGGCGAAGAACAGCAGCGCGCAGATGACGGCGATGAAGAACAGGATGTTCTTGGCGGGCAGATAGGCGTTGGCGTCCACATAGCGCAGACCCGTCCAGTTGCCGGTGGCCCGGAAGTCGCTGGACTTCACGGCGAGTCCGTACCGGTCGAGCCAGTAGGCGACGGCCTTGAGGGAGACGAAGACGCCCAGCAGCACCGAGAGATGACCGGTCGCGGCGGCCGAGGCGCGCGAGCCGGGGCTGGTGACGCGCAGTCCGCCGTACAGGTAGTGGGTGAGCGCGGCGGCGATCAGCGACAGGATGGCCGTGGCGAAGCCGAAGGCCAGCAGGAAGCGGTACCAGGGCAGGTCGAAGGCGTAGAAGGAGACGTCCCGGTGGAACTGGGGGTCCTTCTGGTGGAACGGCACGCCGTTGACCCACATCAGCCAGACCCGCCACTGCCCGGCCGCCGAGGCGCCGGCGATGAGGCCGACCAGCGCGGTGACGGCGAGCAGCAGCCAGGTCTTGTACGGCGCGATCCCCATCCGGTACCGGTCGAGGCTCTGCTGCTCCATCGACATGGCGCTCAGCGGGGGCCGCAGCCGGTGCGCGAGCCAGATGTTGAAGCCCACCGCGAGGGCCATCAGCAGACCGAAGACGAAGAACAGCCCGATCTTCGTCCACAGGGTGGTGGTGAAGACCGACGAGTAGTGCACCGACCGGTACCAGAGCCAGTCCGTCCAGAAGCCGGCGAACATGGTGAAGGCCATGCCGAGGGCGGCCAGGACGCCCAGGGTGACGAGCAGGGTCCTCACCCGCCGGGACGGGCGGCCCGCCCTGATCCGTGGCCCCGTCGGGCCTCCGCCGCGGTCCGGCATCTGGAAAGCCAAGGTGCGCACCTCGAAGTCGCTGTCGATCCGTCAGACCCTCGTGTTCGCGGGTCCCTGGTGGCCCCCTGTGATCGCGGGCCCCCACCTATGCAACTTACTCACGGTTTACTCGGTTCCCGATTTCGGCCAGGAACGAGGCAGGATTGTGACCATGTCCAACACTCCCATGGCGGCGAGCCCGCTCACCCGGGCCGTACTCGAGATCGACGAGTACGCGTCCGGCCTCGGCTGGGACCAGCCGGCCCGCCTCTTCGCCCTCGTCGACACCGCGCGTCTGCGCACCCAGGAACCCTCTCTCGCGGCCCAGCTCGGCCTGGACGAGGAGACCGGTGCCACCGGCTTCACCCCGATCGAGCAGGACGAGGTGCCCGCCGACAAGGCGCTCGACGAGTTCCTCGCCACCATCGCCTGGCCGGACGCGGTGGTCGGCTGCGCGCTCACCGTGGAGCGCCTGATGCTCCCCTCGTCCGTCGACACGCAGGTCCCGCAGGGGCTCAGCGACGCCGAGCTGGCCAAGTGGGTGGCCGCGCGTCCGGAGCGCCAGGAGGTGCGGATGACGGTGGCGGTGCTGCGGGACGGCAACCGCGAGTCGGCGATCAGGCTGCGGGAGAAGGATGCGGCGACCGAGGTGCTGACCGGTCCGGACCTGGTGCCGGGGCTGGCGGAGGCGCTGGCGGCGACGTTCGCCGACTGATCCGCCCGATTCGCGTACCGCTTACGCGCGCGGGGGCGCCCACCGGATCTCCGGGGGCGCCCCCGCGCGCGTGACGGGTGTGTCGGACGTGGTGCCTGCCGGTGTCTCAGCCCTTGGTGGTGCACTTCGGCAGGTCGGCGGTGCGGCCCTCGCGGATGTCCTTGAGGGCGTCGAGGGCGTCGCCGATCTTCTTCACCTTGACCAGGGTGAGGCCGCGCGGGGTGTCCTTGGCGGCGGAGGCGCAGTTGTCGGCCGGGGTCAGGAAGTACTGGGCGCCCTTGGCGCGCGCGCCGACCGTCTTCATCTCGATGCCGCCGATGGGGCCGACCGTGCCGTCGTCGTCGATGGTGCCGGTGCCCGCGACGAACTTGCCGCCGGTGAGGCTGCCCGGGGTGAGCTTGTCGTAGATGCCGAGCGAGAACATCAGGCCGGCGCTGGGGCCGCCGACGTCGGCGAGCTTGATGTCGATGGTGAACGGGAAGGTGTGGTCGGTCCCGGCGGAGATCCCGACGATGGCCCGGTGGGCGCCCTTGTCGTCGGAGTCGGTGGTCGTGATCGTCACGTCCCGCGTCCTGGTCGCCGTCCGGTGCGCCTTCTCGGCGGCGGCCTGCTCCTTGGCGGGGACGACGGTGAAGACCACCTTCTGGCCCGGCTTGTGCTTGGTCACCAGCTTCGCCACGTCGGACGGCTGCTTGACCCGGGTGCCGTCCACGGCCTTGATCACGTCACCCGCGTGCAGCCGGCCCTCGGCCGGGGAGTCCTTGATCACCGTGGAGACGATCACCCAGGACGTCACCGGGATGTGCAGCTGATTCAGGGCGGCGACCTTGGCGCTCTCCTGGGACTGGCTGAACTCCTCGGCGTTCTCCTGGGTGGACTGCTCCTCGGTCTTGCCGTCCGGGTAGAGCGTGTCGTGCGGGACGACCTTGGTGTCGTGCGCCAGCCAGCCGTAGACCGCCTCGACCAGGTTCATCCGGAAGTCCGCGCTGGTCACCCGGACGGTGGTCATGTTCAGGTGACCGTCGGCCGGATAGGTGCGGTGACCCGAGACCTGGAGCACCGGCTCGCCGTCGTGCTCCCCGAGCGTGTTCACGGTCGGCCCCGGGGACATCTCCGCGTACGGCACGGGGATGAGCACTCCCGCGCAGAGCAGCGCGATCAGCATCAGGGTGGACGCGAGCATCGTCGCGGTACGGCGTGGCATGGCACGACAGTACGGGACACGTGTGTCGGCGCCCCGTCAGGGCACCCCCGTCAGGCGCCGGGAGCGCCCGTGTGGGACCTCTCCATCGCCTCGCGGAAGCGCGCGTAACCGTCGAGCTCCGGCCCGTCGCCGCGGGTCCTGCGGGTCCGGTTGGCCCAGCTTCCCCACAGACCGGCCGCGACCGCGGCGATGAACGGAATCAGCAACCAGACGAGCACCGCCATGGCGACCTCCCAACCCCATGAGTGTCCGCTGCGAACTGAGTGATCAGCAGATTAACCATTCGCAGGGACAACGCTCACGCGCGGGGGGCGGTTACGCAACCGGAGCACCCGATGGGCCGAACGTCACCGCTCCGGTCACCGCCGTCAGCAGGCGCCGACCCATTCCTCGGTGCCGTCGGAGAAGCGCTGGTGCTTCCAGATGGGCACCTCGTGCTTGATGTCGTCGATGAGCTTCCGGCAGGCCGCGAACGCCTCGGCCCGGTGCGGGCACGCCACACCGACGACGACGGCGAGGTCCCCGACGGCCAGGTCACCCACCCGGTGGACGGCCGCCAGGGCGCGTACCGGGTAATCCGCGACGACCTTCTCCGCGACCCGCCGCATCTCGTCGGCGGCGGAGGGGTGGCAGGAGTAGCCGAGGGTGTCGACGTCCGCGCCCCCGTCGTGGTTGCGCACGGTGCCCACGAACAGCGACATCCCGCCCGCCGCCTCGTCTCCGAGCGCGGCGAACACCTCGTCCACCGAGAGGGGCGTGTCCCGGATGCCGATCAGCCTGATGGGGCTCGGGGCCGCCTGCTCACCGGGGTGTTCGTTCGTGAGTGCCATGTCTCCATGGTGCCGCACACCGGGGAAGGGGCGGACTACGGCGTTCGGCCGGGCGGGTTGCGGGCGGCCCGGCGGCCGGCGGGTCAGATGCGGCGCCGCG
>NZ_WWKH01000996.1:0-3960 GCF_009865595.1 Streptomyces sp. SID1328
CGGAGCCGTCGTCGATCAGGGCCAGCTCGGCGCCGACCTCGACGGTCTCGTCCTCGGCGACCTTGATGGAGGCCAGCACGCCCGCGACGGGGGCCGGGATCTCGGTGTCGACCTTGTCGGTGGAGACCTCGAGCAGCGGCTCGTCGGCCTCGACGCGCTCGCCCTCGGCCTTCAGCCAGCGGGTGACAGTGCCCTCGGTGACGCTCTCACCGAGCGCAGGAAGGGTTACGGAAACCGCCATGGTTTCTGTTGCTCCTTAGGAATTGCGGAAGTCTGTGTCGTCGCGCCCGGGGGCCGAAGGCTCAGTCGTGGGCGTGCAGCGGCTTTCCGGCCAGCGCCAGGTGCGCCTCGCCGAGCGCCTCGTTCTGCGTCGGGTGGGCGTGGATGAGCTGGGCCACCTCGGCGGGCAGCGCCTCCCAGTTGTAGATGAGCTGGGCCTCGCCGACCTGCTCACCCATGCGGTCGCCGACCATGTGGACGCCGACCACGGCACCGTCCTTGACCTGGACGAGCTTGATCTCGCCCGCGGTCTTGAGGATCTTGCTCTTGCCGTTGCCCGCGAGGCTGTACTTCAGGGCGACGACCTTGTCCGCGCCGTAGATCTCCTTGGCCTTGGCCTCGGTGATGCCGACGGAGGCGACCTCCGGGTGGCAGTACGTCACACGCGGGACGCCGTCGTAGTCGATCGGGACGGTCTTCAGACCGGCCAGCCGCTCGGCGACCAGGATGCCCTCGGCGAAGCCGACGTGGGCGAGCTGGAGGGTCGGGACGAGGTCACCGACGGCCGAGATGGTCGGCACGTTGGTGCGCATGTACTCGTCGACCAGGACGTAGCCGCGGTCGATGTTGACGCCCTGCTCCTCGTACCCGAGGTTCTGGGAGACCGGGCCGCGGCCGACGGCGACGAGGAGGACCTCCGCCTCGAACTCCTTGCCGTCGGCGAGAATGACCTTCACGCCGTCCTGGGTGTACTCGGCCTTCTCGAAGAAGGTGCCGAGGTTGAACTTGATGCCGCGCTTGCGGAACGCGCGCTCCAGGAGCTTGGAGGAGTTCTCGTCCTCGACCGGCACCAGGTGCTTCAGGCCCTCGATGACGGTGACGTCGGCCCCGAAGGACTTCCACGCGGACGCGAACTCGACGCCGATGACACCGCCGCCGAGGATGATCGCGGACTTGGGCACGCGGTCCAGGACGAGGGCGTGGTCGGAGGAGATGATGCGGTCGCCGTCGATCTCCAGGCCCGGCAGCGACTTCGGCACGGAGCCGGTCGCGAGCAGGACGTGGCGGCCCTCGATCCGCTGCCCGTTGACATCCACCGACGTGGGGGAGGACAGCCGGCCCTCGCCCTCGATGTACGTCACCTTGCGGGAGGCGATCAGGCCCTGGAGGCCCTTGTAGAGGCCCGAGACCACGTCGTCCTTGTACTTCTGGACGGCGGGGACGTCGATGCCCTCGAAGGTCGCCTTGACGCCGAACTGCTCGCTCTCGCGGGCCTGGTCGGCGATCTCGCCCGCGTGCAGCAGGGCCTTGGTGGGGATGCACCCCTTGTGCAGGCAGGTGCCGCCGACCTTGTCCTTCTCGATCAGGGCGACGTCCAGGCCAAGCTGCGCTCCGCGCAGGGCCGCGGCGTAACCACCGCTGCCACCGCCGAGGATCACTAGGTCGAAAACGGTGCTGGCGTCGTTCGCCACGTCACGTCCTCCATGCATGTGCGCCTGTGCCGGTCTCCGATGACCGGCAGGCGGCTGGTGTCCGGCCGCTCAATGCTTCGGCCCTGTGGTGGGGGCCCTGTCCTGCCGGGCTCCATCTTTGCACCTGTCGGGGGTGCGACGGACGCCGGGCCGGGGTGTGAGACGCCCCACGTCCGCTCCGGACGCCTCGCGCCGGGGGCGCGGACCAGCCAGGTCCGCGCCCCCGGCGGGGTCCCGCGGGCTCAGCCGAGGTCGCCGTCGGCGGTCTGCTCGGCCAGCCGCACCAGTGTGCGCACGGCGGTGCCCGTACCGCCCTTGGGCGTGTAGCCGAAGGGGCCGCCCTCGTTGAAGGCCGGGCCCGCGATGTCCAGGTGGGCCCAGGTGATGCCCTCGCCCACGAACTCGCGCAGGAACAGGCCGGCGACCAGGCCGCCGCCCATCCGCTCGCCCATGTTGGCGATGTCGGCGACGGGGGAGTCCATGCCCTTGCGCAGGTGCTCGGGGAGCGGCATCTGCCAGGCCGGCTCGCCGGACTCCTCGGCCACCTCGTGCAGCGAGGTGCGGAAGGCGTCGTCGTTGGCCATGATCCCGAAGGTGCGGTTGCCCAGCGCCAGCACCATCGCGCCGGTCAGGGTGGCCACGTCCACGATCGCGTCCGGTTCCTCGGCCGAGGCCGCCCACAGCGCGTCGGCCAGCACCAGGCGGCCCTCGGCGTCGGTGTTGAGCACCTCGACGGTCTTGCCGCTGTACATGCGCAGCACGTCACCGGGGCGGGTGGCGGAGCCGGACGGCATGTTCTCGGCGAGCGCCAGCCAGCCGGTGACGTTCACCTTGAGGCCGAGGCGGGCGGCCGCGACGACGGCGGCGAACACGGCGGCGGCGCCGGCCATGTCGCACTTCATCGTCTCGTTGTGCCCGGCGGGCTTGAGCGAGATGCCGCCCGAGTCGTAGGTGATGCCCTTGCCGACGTAGGCGAGGTGCTTGTCCGCCTCCGGGTGCCGGTACGCCAGCTTCACCAGGCGCGGGGTGGACGCCGAGCCGGCGCCGACGCCGAGGATGCCGCCGTAGCCGCCCTCCTTCAGGGCCTGCTCGTCCAGCACCTCGATGGTGAGGCCGTGCTCGTCGGCCGCGGCCTGCGCGATCGCGGCGAACGCCGCGGGGTCCAGGTCGTTCGGCGGGGTGTTGACGAGGTCGCGGGCGCGGTTCAGCTCCTCGCCGACCGCCCTCGCGCGGTCGACGGCGGCCTGGTATCCGGCCTCGCCCTCCTCGCCGCCCAGCAGCACGGCCTCGCCGAGCGGGCGGCCGTCGTTCTTCGCCTTGTCGTCCTTCGGGCTCTCCTTGTACGCGTCGAAGGCGTACGCGCCGAGCAGCACGCCCTCGGCGATCGCGGCCAGCGCGCCCGGACCGTCGACGGGGAGCGCGAAGGAGGCCTTCGTGGTGCCGGAGAGACCGCGGGCGGCCACACCGGCGGCCCGGCGCAGCGCCTCGGCGTCGTACCAGGCGTCCGCCTCGGGCTCGGCGCCCAGGCCCACCGCCACCACGAGCGGGGTGTCGAGACCGGCGGGGGCGGGCAGCTTGGTCAGCTCGCCCTCGGCGCCCGAGGCACCGAGGGTCTTCAGGACGCCGGCCAGCCCGCCGTCGTACGCCTGGTCCACGGCCTCGGCGCCGGGCGCCACGACGGGGCCCGTGCCGGCCTTGGCGACACCGATCACGATCGCGTCGGCCCGCGGGCCCGGCGCCGCGGCGGTGCTGAGAGTCAGAGCAGTCACGGTGGTGAAATCTCGCTTCCGATGTGAAGTTTGCTGGGGCCGTTTGCGCAAGCCGGTCGTCCGCGAGGGGCGACCGCCGCAAGGGGTGGGTCGACTCCCTGTCGGCGAACACCCGCCACGAGAGTACGCGCGTACGTGCGTTCGCTCATTGCCGAGGACCACCCCGGCCGCCCGCACGTCGGGCACCCCTGTCAGGCGGGTCGGACAACTGGGCCCGGGTACGGCACAGTTGCCGTCCTCAGCCGACCGACGGGGCGGTGCCTCCCAGGCACAGCACGAGCAGCGCGGCCGTGGCCGCGGTCTCCGCGAGGGCGCCGAACACGTCCCCGGTGACCCCGCCGAAGCGGGAGACGCAGCGGCGCAGCAGGAGTTCGGCCGGGACGAGACAGAGCGGTACGGCCGCCGCCGCGCGCACCGCCTCCCACGGCCCGAGCAGCGCCCCGCCCGCCCCGGCCGCCAGCGTCACCGCCGCCCCCGCCGCCAGCACTCCGGGCACCGGC
>NZ_WWKH01000997.1:0-6105 GCF_009865595.1 Streptomyces sp. SID1328
GGACATCAGCGGCCGGACCGGCTGACAGCACCTCAACAGTCATGCGGCGACACCCGGATGATCCGTCGCCGAACGCCGCCCGGATTGGTGTGAGATGCGTCTTCATCCGATCTGAGGAAGCCACCAATCCGGCCCCGCACCCGGCCCCGGATTCCCCGCGTGAGTGAGGAACAGAGCGACCCAAGGAGATCACCGGGGCCGGCGCGGACGGCGCTGGGCGCACTGAGCGGCGTGCTCGCCGGGTCCGCCGCGCTGGCGGTGGCCGAGCTGGTGGCGGCGGGGGTACGGCCGCAGGCGAGCCCGGTGGTCGTGGTCGGCGGGGCCTCCATCGACCAGACCCCGGCGGCGGTCAAGGACTGGGCGATCCGTCACTTCGGCACCAACGACAAGCTGGTGCTCCAGCTCGGCATCCTCGTCGTCCTCGCGCTCCTCGCCCTGGGCCTGGGTGCGCTGGCGGTACGCCGCCGGGTCGTCGGAGCGGCCGGGGTCCTCCTGTTCGGCGTCATCGGCGCGGTGGCCGCCCTCACCCGCCCGGACTCCCGAGGCTTCACGGACACGCTGCCGTCCCTGATCGGGGCCGTCGTCGGCGCGCTGCTCCTCTCCTTCCTGGCCGGACGTCTCATCACCCCCGTACCGGTCCCTGACAGCGAGCCCGGCGACTGGGACCGGCGGGGGTTCGTCATCGCGGCCACCTCCGCGGCCGCCGCGTCCGCCGTCGTGGGCGGGGCCGGCCGGACGCTGAGCGGCAGCCGGGCGGGAGACGCCGTCGCCTCCCGCGAGCAGGTCGTCCTGCCCCGCCCCGGCTCGCCCGCACGGCCGGTACCGGCGCGGACGGCCCTGCGGGTCGACGGTGTCAGCCCCTACGTCACGCCCAACAAGAGCTTCTACCGTGTCGACACCGCCCTGGTGGTCCCCAAGGTGGACGCCACCGCCTGGCACCTCCGCGTGCACGGCAAGGGCGTGACCCGCCCGGCCACCTTCACCTTCGACGACCTGCTGCGCCGACGGCTGATCGAGCGCCGCATCACCCTGACCTGCGTGTCGAACGAGGTCGGCGGCCCGTACGTCGGCAACGCCCGCTGGACCGGCGTCCGCCTGGCCGACCTGCTCGCCGAATGCGGGGTGAAGGCTCCCTCGCACGGCGGACCGGCCGACCAGTTGGTGGCCCGCTCGGTGGACGGCATGACCATCGGCACACCCGTCGAGGACATCATGGACGGCCGCGACGCCATGCTCGCCGTCGGCATGAACGGCGAACCGCTGCCCTTCGAGCACGGCTTCCCGGTACGCATGCTCGTGCCCGGCCTGTACGGCTACGTCTCCGCCTGCAAGTGGATCCAGGACATCGAACTCACCACGTTCGACTCCTACGACCCGTACTGGGTCAAGCGAGGCTGGGCGCGGAAGGCGCCGATCAAGACGCAGTCCCGGATCGACACCCCCAAGCCGTTCGCCCGGCCCAAGTCCGGCACCGTGATGGTGGCCGGGGTCGCCTGGGCCCAGCACCGGGGCATCGACAAGGTCGAGGTACGGGTGGACGACGGTCCCTGGCAGGAGGCCCACCTCGCCGCCGAGGACACCCGTGACACCTGGCGCCAGTGGTCCTTCCCCTGGCAGGCGACCAAGGGGTCCCACACCCTCACCGTGCGCGCCACCGACCGCACCGGAAGCGTGCAGACGGAGAAGCGCGCCCGGACCATCCCCGACGGCGCGAGCGGCCGGCACTCCGTCGTCGTGACCGCGGAGTGAGCCCCGACCGGCTCCCCGCCCCCTGACCAACTCTCTGCATCCGGCAGCCCGTTGCTGCCTCTCGACAACAGGAGAAAACCCAATGAACGCTCGCATCCGCCGCACCACCGGTCTCGTCTCGGCCGCCCTCATGCTGCCCCTCGCGCTCAGCGCCTGCTCCGGCGGCGACAGCGACTCGGCCAAGTCCGGCTCCAAGGCGTCGGCGTCCGCGTCCGCGTCGGCCCCGGAGAGCAGCGCGGGCATGAGCAGCATGGACCAGCCGTTCGGCCCGGCCTGTTCCTCGGTGCCGAAGAACGGCGCGGGTTCCTTCGACGGCATGGCCAAGGACCCGGTCGCCACCGCCGCCTCCAACAACCCGGCGCTGTCCACGCTGGTCACCGCGGTGAAGAAGGCCGGTCTGGTCGACACCCTCAACAACGCGCAGAACATCACGGTCTTCGCGCCCACCAACGACGCCTTCAACAAGATCCCGAAGGCCACGCTGGACAAGGTCCTCGCCGACAAGGCCCAGCTCACCAAGATCCTGACCTACCACGTCGTCGGCCGGAAGCTCACGCCGAAGGACCTGGAGAACGGCTCCTTCGGCACCCTGGAGAAGTCGAAGCTGGCGACCTCCGGCATGGGCGAGTCCTACACCGTCAACGACTCCGCCAAGGTCGTCTGCGGCAACGTCAAGACCGCCAACGCCAGCGTCTACATCATCGACACCGTCCTGATGCCCAAGAGCTGACCCGGCGGACCTGCTCCCGCCCGGGGTGCCGACGGCCCGGGCGGGTCTCCGCCGTACCGAGCCCGAGAGGGGGACGCCATTGACCGCGACCGATGAGGACTGCCCGAGGAACGCGCGCGACGACGTATTGCGCAGGATCGCCGTCACCCGCCAAGTCAGCGCGAGCCGAGGCCTGTTCGTCAGGCTCGCTCGGTGTCGTGCGGCCCGGCACGACGCCGTGCCTCAGAGCTGAACCACCCCAAGCGGCGCGGTTGTCGGCTGATTCGACCCTCCCGCCGGTTCCACCGTGATCCCGACGGCCGTCGCCCGGCCGAGGGGGCCCAGCAGGACCCGGCCCTGACGGCCTCCCGTGCCGGAGAGCAGGCCGCCGGAGCGGAAGGTGGTGCCGTTGTCGGCGTACCAGAGCTGGTACACCTTCCCCTCGCTGAGGGCGGGCAGCCCGGTGGCCACGAAGGCCGCCTTCTGCTTCTGCCGGGACATGACCACGCTCGCCCGTGCGCCGTTGCTCAGCTCAACGGTGCGCACGGTGGCATCCGGGGCGGTCACCACGTCGGCGAGCGAGGAGGCACGGCGCTCCTGTTCCTGCGCCGTGCGCCGGGCGTCCCGCGCCTCCTCGTGCTGCCACCAGGCGATCGATCCGCCGGCGACGGCCACCGCGAGGCAGGCGGCGAGCGCCCAGGGGAGCAGCCGTCGGGCCCGGCTCGGCCGTGCCGGAGGGGTCTCCTGCCGGATGTTCCGGATGTCTGCCAGCACGCGGGTGCGGGCCGCGTCGTCCGGGGGCAGCGAGACGGCCTCAGCAAGTCCGACCACCGCCTCCATGAGCTGTGCGGCCTCCTCCCGGCAGGCCGCGCAGGCCGCGAGGTGGTTCTCGAAGGCGGCGCGTTCGTCCGGGGACAGGGCGTCGAGGACGTACGCGCCGACCGCGTCGTGATCGCCGGGAGCCGTGTTCATTCTCCGGCCTCCAGGCACTCCCGCAGCCGGTGCAGCCCGGTGCGCATCCGCGTCTTCACCGTGCCGGGAGGCTTGCTCAGGGCGCGGGCGACCTCGTCGTACGTCAGGCCCTCGTAGTAGGCCAGCACCAGCGGCACCCGCAGGTTCTGGCACAGCGCGGCCAGGCAGCGGTAGAGCCTGCGCTGCTCGTCGCGGTCCTGCACCAGCTCGGCCACCACGTCGAACGGGCGCTCACTGTTGCCCTCCGCCACCCTGCGGTCCCGGTCGGAGGCGGCCTGCGCCGAGCGGACCCGGTCGACCGCGCGGTGGTGTGCCAGGGCGAACACCCACGCCTTGGCCGAAGCGTGCTCGGGGTGGAAGCGGGCCGCCGTACGCCACACCTCCAGCATGACCTCCTGCGCGACCTCCTCCGCCTGCGAGGCGTCGCGCACCACGCGCAGGGCCAGACCGCGCACGGAGCCGGACAGGCTGTCGTACAGCAGGGTGAACGCCTCCTCGCTGCCGTGCGCGGTCGCCGTCAGCCAGCCGTCGAGACGGCGGTCGTCGGCGGACCTGTTCCTGGGCATCGGTGTCGTCCCTCCCTCGCACTCCTTCCTGTCCAGCCTGTGGGCCGGGCGCCGTCCCCGCGCCCGGTGGACGCCCGCCTGCGGCCGTTCGAGTGCTATCCGTCCGGGGGGTCCAGGACGGCCCAGACGGTGTGCCCGTCAAGGGTCGGCTCGTCGCCCCAGCGGCTGGCCAGGGCGTCGACCAGGAACAGTCCCCGGCCGGACTCCTCCAGCGCGAAGGACGGATGCCGCCACCGGGCCCGGACCAGGGTGGTGTCGAAGCTCGGCCCCGCGTCGGCCACCTCGATGCGGAGCGCCGGCCCGTCGGGGGACCGCCGCCGCAGCGCGCACGCCACCCGGACGGGCGGCCTGCCGTGCCGCAGCGCGTTGGAGACCAGCTCGCTGACCACCACCGATGCGTCGTCCGCGAACTCCGCCGCATGCCAGCGGGCCAGGTGGTCGCGCAGATCGTCGCGCACCGCGTCCACGGGGCCGGGGGAGTCGTAGCTGAGACGGCAGGAATCGCGCTTCATGACGAACACCTTCAGGGGCCTTTCAGGTAATTCGTCACGGGATGCCCCTTGGATGCGTGTCCGACGGGACAGCCGGCCCTCGGTAGAAAGTACGAAGCGGGGCAAACCGTGGCAGCCCTCGCTCCGAATCAAAGACATGAACGCTTCGAGACCTGAGGGGAGGTGTACTCAATGCGCGCACTCAGTGTGAAGCGGGCCGCTGTCCTCGCGGCGGCCGGAGCGATGCTGGCCGGCGGCGCCGCCATCGGCACGGCGGGCACCGCGTCGGCGTCCGTACCCGGGTCGGCGCCGGCCTCCTACAGCCAGCACCACGGCGACCGGGGATCGGGCCACAACGGCTACGACAACCGCCACCACGACCGGTACGGCCACCACGGCTACGACAACCGCCACCACGACCGGTACGGCCACAACGGCTACGGCCACGACCGCCACGGACATGACGGCTATGGCAACTCGCACCACCGTTGGCACAACCACTGGCACGACGGCTGGTGGGGCAACGGCTACTGGAACTCAGGCTACTGGTACTGATCCGGAACGCGGTGAGGTCGGCCCATGAGCGGGGGCCGGCCCCACCGTTCCGCTGTCAGACCGAGGCCAGCTCCGGCTGGGACCGCTGCTCGCCCACGTTGCCCAGTTGCGGGCCCGCCGGTGGCTTCGTCGGCCACCACAGCCAGGGGCCCATGTCCAGGGTGAAGGCCGGGACGAGGAACGGGCGGACGAACAGGGTGTCGAGCAGCACGCCCACCGCGACGATGACGCCGATCTGCGCGAGGTAGCGCAGCGGCATCACGGCCAGGGTGGCGAAGGTGACGGCCAGCACGACCCCCGCCGAGCTGATGGCGTTCCCCGTGGCCCGCAGTCCCCGGAGCGTGCCGATGCGCTGTCCCGCGAGCAGGGACTCCCGGCGGACGCGGTGCATGAGGAAGATGTTGTAGTCCACCCCGAGCGCGATCAGGAACACGAACGAGAACAGCACGAGGGACGGCTCCGTCGCGGTCGAACCGAAGGCGACGTCGAAGATCACCGCGGAAATACCCAGTGCCGCGAGGAAGTTGCCCACGGCCACGACGACCAGCACAACCGGCAGCGCCAGACTCCGCAACAGCCCCAGCAGGAGCAGCAGCACGATCACCAGGACGGCGGGCAGCACGCGGGTACGGTCCCGCTCGGCCGCCTGCTGCATGTCGTACACCTGCGCCGGATAGCCCCCGACCCGGGCCCGGCCGCCCGTGGCCGTGCGGAGACGGGCGACCGTCTCCTGGGCGCGCTCGCTGTCCGGGGCGCTGTCGAGAGTGGCCGCGATCGTCGTACGGGGCCGGGTCGCGATGACCTCGGTGCGGGCGACCCCCGGCGTCGCGTCCACCCGCTGTCGCGTCCGTGCGGCGCCCTCGGAATCGGCCACCACGATGGCCGGGCTGCCGGTGCCCGCCGGGAAGTGCGCCGCCAAGGCCGACTGGGCACGTACCGAGGGTGCCCGCGCGGTGAGCGCCTCGCCCAGCGGAAGGCCGCCGGGAGCCAGCAGTACGGCCAGGGCGGCACAGCCCGCGAGCAGCGCGCAGCCCACCGTCCACACCGGACGCGCGTGCCGGTC
>NZ_WWKH01000998.1:0-3529 GCF_009865595.1 Streptomyces sp. SID1328
GAAGCGTTGTTCGGCGTGTGGGGGCATCCGGGATGAGCGCGGGGTACGGCGGGGGCGCACCGGAGGGGGACGGTGCTGCGGAGCTTGCGCTGCGTGACCTCGTTCTGGGGGCCACCGTGCGCATTCATCGCGCGGGGTCCGGGTATGCCCACGACGAGCCCGTCAGCTTCCTCGGCAGTGGTTTCTTCGTCGCGCCGAACTGGGTTCTGACCTGCGCACACGTGGTTCACGCCGGGGAGGGGGGCGAGGTCACCGTGGTGTACCGGAACAGCCCCTATGACGAACCGCGCCCGGTGCCCGGCCGGGTGGCCGCGATGCTCCCGGAACAGACCGGGCGCCCGGTGCCGGGGAGCTGGCCCGCGCCCGACCTCGCCCTCGTCCGGCTGCGCGAACCGGTCGGCCACACCTGTGTGTACGTGTCCGAGCGCCCCAACCCGCACTTCGGCGGCACCAGGGTGTTCTACGCGGGCTGGACCGCCCCTCGGGGCAGGCTGCAGATCCTGGACGGCTCGCTCACCGTGCAGGGCACCATCAGCGCCTGGTCGCCGGAGGAACAGGTCCGGCTCGGGCAGAACGACCTGCCCTCCGGCGTCTCCGGCGGGCCCGTGGTCGACCCCGTACGCGGCGAGGTCGTCGGCGTGCTCAAGTCCCGCGCGGACCACGGGGGCGGGGGTACCTCCATCGGTGTGGAGCGGCTGCGCACGCTGCGGCTTCCCGCCGACGGCGAGGACGTCTACCAGTCCGTCTTCCACGCCCACGACCGCTACCACCGCGACCGCCAGCAGAGCGCCGACTCGCCCGACCCCACCTGGGCCGACATCCAGGGCGAACTCGGCGCCCGCCCCGGCCGCACCCTCACCCCGCAGCAGCGCGGCGAGCTGCTCGGACTGCTCGCCGACCTGCCCCCGCCGGTCAGCACCCGCGGTCTGCTCGACGTACTCCGCGCGCTGCCCGACTTCCGCGTACCGTCGCTCGTACCCGCCCCGCGCGGCTGGCGGGACGGGCTGGGGCTGCTCTACGAACACGCCCGGCAGGACGGCGCGCTGAAGCTGGTGCTCGACTACGCGATGGGCGTGCTCGCCGCCGAACGGCCGCCCGCGCCCAGTGCCCTCGCCGCCGAACGCGCCCTGTGGGAGTGGGTGCGGCACACGGCGACCGGCCTGGACAGCGGTTACCGGCACGCCCTGGCCCAGCGGCGCACCGAACTGCTCGGCCGGGCCCAAGCGGCGCACGGGCAGGCCGCGTTCAGTGGCGGCGGCCGGGACACGGCGGTGCTGGGGCCGGGGCGCCCGCCGCTCACCGCGCAGCCCGAGCCCTCCGTACTGCTGGTGGTGCTGCGCCGGGGGTGGGAGCCGGACCACTGCGACTGGTCGGTCTCGGTCGGCGGCGGCCCCGACCAGGAGCCGGCCCGGCTGTACGAGGGCGAACGCGCCCCGCTGGACGGCCTGGCCGGCCACGTGGCCGCCCCCCTCGCCGAGGCGTTCCGGCAGTGCGACGAGCCCGGCCGGCCCGCCACCCTGTACGCCGCCCTGCCGCATCTGCACCTCAGCCTGCCCGTGGACGACTGGCGCCTCACCCCCGACGGCCTCCCGCTCGGCGCCGAACGCCCGGTCCTGGTCCGCTGCTCGGACCGCGACCAGCTCCCCGAGGAGACCCCGGCCCGGGAGGCGTACGAGGACCCGGACGCCGAGCGCCGGGACCGCTGGCGCCGGCTGCGTCCGCGCCCGGCGCACGCCGAGGTGCTGGACTGCGACGACGGCGTGCGCAGGCCCGTACCGGACACGGCGGTGCTGCGCGGGCTCGGGCCGCAGACCGTGCCGGTGCTGTGCCGTCCCGGCGATCCGCGTTCGGCGGACGGGCCGGCCGCGCTCGGCCGGGTGCTGCGGGCCGGGTTCGGGGTGGTGCTGTGGCGGCGGCGGCCGGACGGCGTGTGCGGGGAGTTCCACCGGGGCGTGAAGACGGCCGTGGACGACGGCGAGGGCGCCCTGTCCCTCCCCGGCGTGCTGCACGCCCTGCGCGAGCAGGTGTACGCCGGGCTCACCGAGTCGTACTGGGCGCACGGCACGACCCTGCTGTACGACGACCCGCACCGCCCCCTGCCCGGCACCGGAGACCTGCTGGAGGCCCCGTGATCCGGGGCCCCGGTTCCTCCCTGAGCCCCTTACCAGGCGTCCGGCGGATCGATACCGTGAGGGACGTCCCACGGCTGCCCCCGGCGACGAGCGACGAGGACCGGACATGACCGAATCCAGCGAGTGGCTCATCTACCGAGGCGCCGGGGAACCCCATGACGGGATGAGCCGGCTGCCCCCGCCCCCGCCCTGGCGCGACTTCTCCGCACGTGGTGCCGAGGCCGCCCCGGAGCCGGACGGTGACGGTTCCCGCGACCGCAGGCTCGGCGCGCACCGGCACCTGGCCGAGCTGCACCGGCCCGGCGCCGAGGAGCTGGAGATGATCAACGCGGCGCTGTATCTGCGCCGCCCGCTCCTGGTCACCGGCAGCCCCGGCGCGGGCAAGAGCACACTCGCGCACTCGGTGGCGTACGAACTGGGGCTGGGCGAGGTGCTGCGCTGGTCCATCGTGAGCCGTTCGGCCCTGCAGGACGGGCTCTACCACTACGACGCCATCGCCCGCCTCCAGGACGTGCAGATCGCCGCGCAGGGCGGGTACGGCAGCGCGGCCGGGAGCCCCGGTTCCGTCGAGGCCATCGGCGGTTACATCCGGCTCGGCCCGCTCGGCACCGCCCTGCTGCCCTCGGACACCCCGCGCGTGCTGCTCATCGACGAGCTCGACAAGAGTGACATCGACCTGCCCAACGACCTGCTGAACGTGCTGGAGGAGGGCGAGTTCGAGATACCCGAGCTGCGCCGCCTGGCGGACCGGCTGCCCGACGGGGAGGCCGAGGTGCTCACCGCCGACGGCACCAAGGTCCGGGTGCGCGACGGCCGGGTGCGCTGCACGTCCTTCCCGTTCGTGGTGCTCACCAGCAACGGCGAACGGGACTTCCCCGCCCCGCTGATGCGCCGCTGCATCCACCTGGAGCTGGGCCGCCCGGACCACAACCGGCTCGCCACCTTCGTCCGCGCGCACCTCGGGGACGAGGCCGCGCGGGCCGGTGACGATCTCATCGCCCGCTTCCTGGAGCGCTCGCGCAGTGAACTGCTCGCCACCGACCAGCTGCTGAACGCCCTCTACCTCACCGACGCGGCCGCCCCGCCGAGCCGGGAGCGCCTGGCCGACCTGCTCATCCAGCGACTCGACCGCCCGAGGTGAGGAGCCGATGCCCGACGCACCGGCACGACACGGCCCCGACACCCCCGACCCGCTGGCCGCACTCGTGCTCCAGCTGCGGGGGGCCGGCCTCGAACCGGACGTCGAGGGACTGAGCGACGCCCTGTGGCTGGCCCGGTGGACGGGCGAGCGGGAGCCGGCCGGCGCGGCCGGGCGGGCCCGTGAGGTTCCCCCGCCCCCGCCCGTCTCCCCGCCCAAGCCCCAACTTCCGCCCCCGCCGGGGGAACCCGAGGTCCCG
>NZ_WWKH01000999.1:0-3601 GCF_009865595.1 Streptomyces sp. SID1328
AGCCGCTCCAGCACGGCCTCCACCACCAGCGCGCAGCCGGCCAGTTCACCGAGGTGCTCGACGGGGGTGAGCCGGGCGCGCGCCGCGTCCCGTTCGTCCGCGCCGAGCCGGCCCTTGGCCACGAGCCGGTCGAGGCGGGCGCCGATGGCCTCGGCGGCCTCCCGCGCCCGGCCGGGCAGGGCGTCATGGAGCAGGACAGGGTGGCCGGCGGTCAGCGCGACCTGGGCGATGCCCTGGCCCATGGTGCCGGTGCCGACCACGGCCACGGGGCTGGTGAGGTCGATAGCTGTCATGTGCGCGATCCTCCCGCACGACGTTGTCCACAGATGCGGCGGACCCCCTTGTCCCGACCGATCGTTCGGTTACTCTAGCCCTGACCGCCCGCAGCCCACCACCGTCCGGCGGAAGGCTCCGCGGGCCGCGCCCGCCGCAATCCTGCCGTCTCTCCAAATGCCCAGGTCACGAGCTCGACGACGAGTTCACGCAGACGAGGAGTTGGTCCCGGATGACCGCCCGACCGACCGCACACGAGCTGATCGCCAAGCACCGCCCCACCCTCGACCAGGCCCTTGAGGCGATCCGCACCCGCGCCTACTGGTCCCCCCACCCCGAGCACCCCAAGGCGTACGGGGAACACGGCAGCCTGGACGCGGGCGCCGGCAAGGCCGCCTTCGACGCGCTCCTCGGCACCCGACTCGACCTGGACCAGCCCGGCACGGACGACTGGGTGGGCGGCGAGGTCTCGCCGTACGGCATCGAGCTGGGCGTGAGCTACCCGCACGCCGACCTCGACGTACTGCTCCCCGCGATGCGCGCCGGGCAGGCCGCCTGGCGCGACGCGGGGCCGGAGACCCGCGCGGCGGTCTGTCTGGAGATCCTGAAGCGGATCAGCGACCGGACGCACGAGTTCGCGCACGCGGTCATGCACACCAGCGGCCAGGCGTTCATGATGGCGTTCCAGGCGGGCGGCCCGCACGCCCAGGACCGCGGCCTGGAGGCGGTGGCGTACGCGTACGCGGAGCAGACCCGCACGCCCCTGACGGCGGAATGGAGCAAGCCGCAGGGCAAGCGCGACCCGCTGACGCTGACCAAGAGCTTCACCCCGGTCCCGCGCGGCATCGCGCTGATGATCGGCTGCAACACCTTCCCGACGTGGAACGGCTATCCGGGCCTGTTCGCCTCCCTGGCGACCGGCAACGCGGTCCTGGTCAAGCCGCACCCGCGCGCGGTGCTGCCGCTCGCGCTCACCGTCCAGGTGGCCCGCGAGGTGCTGGCCGAGGCCGGGTTCGACCCCAACCTGGTCGCGCTGGCCGCCGAGCGGGCCGGTGAGGGGATCGCCAAGACCCTCGCCACCCGCCCCGAGATCCGCATCATCGACTACACCGGCTCCACCGCCTTCGGCGACTGGCTGGAGGCCAACGCCCGCCAGGCCCAGGTCTACACGGAGAAGGCCGGCGTCAACACGGTGATCGTGCAGTCCACCGACGACTACCAGGGCATGCTGGCGAACCTCGCCTTCTCGCTCTCCCTGTACAGCGGCCAGATGTGCACCACCCCGCAGAATCTGCTGATCCCGCGCGAGGGCATCAGCACCAACGAGGGCCACAAGTCCTTCGACGAGGTGACCGGCGACCTCGCCCGCGCGGTCGACGGCCTCCTCGGGGACGACGCCCGCGCCAACGCCCTGCTGGGCGCCATCGTCAACCCGGACGTGAAGGCCCGCCTGGAGGCCGCCGCCGACCTCGGCGAAGTCGCCCTGGCCTCCCGTGAGATCACCAACCCGGACTTCCCGGACGCGGTCGTACGCACCCCGGTGATCGTGAAGCTGGACGCCGCCAAGCCGGACGACGAGGCCGCCTACCTCGGCGAGTGCTTCGGCCCGGTGTCCTTCGCGGTGGCCGTCGACTCGGTCACCGACGCCGTGGACCTGCTGCGGCGCACCATCCGCGAGCAGGGCGCCATGACGGTCGGCGCCCACACCGTCGACCCGGAGGTCGCGCGGGCCATCGAGGAGGTCTGCCTGGAGGAGCCCGCCCAGCTCTCCCTGAACCTGACCGGCGGGGTGTACGTCAACCAGACCGCCGCCTTCTCCGACTTCCACGGCTCCGGCGGCAACCCGGCGGCGAACGCGGCCCTCACCGACGGCGCGTACGTGGCCAACCGCTTCCGCGTGGTGGAGGTCCGCAAGGAGGCGTAGGCGCGTGGCTCAGGCGGTGCGCAGGCTCCAGTGGTACAGCGTCATGGCCACGCTGGTGGCCAGGTTGTAGCTGGAGACCTGCGGCCGCATGGGCAGCGACAGCAGCCGGTCGGCGCGGGCCCGCAGCGGCGCCGAGAGCCCGCTGCGCTCCGAGCCGAACGCCAGCACCGCGTCGTCGGGCAGCTCGACCCGCCGGATGTCGTCGCCCTCGGGATCGAGGGCGAACAGCGGCCCGGTGGGCAGCTCGTCGACGCCGAGGCGTTCCACGGCGGTGGCGAAGTGCAGCCCCGCCCCGCCGCGCACCACGGTGGGGTGCCAGGGGTCGAGGGTGCCGGTGGTGACGACCCCGGTCGCGCCGAACCCGGCGGCCAGCCGGATCACCGCGCCCGCGTTGCCGAGGTTGCGCGGCTCGTCCAGCACCACCACGGGCGCCGTGCGCGGCAGGTGGGCCAGTGTCTTGAGGTTGGCCTCGCGGGACGGCCGTACGGCGAGCGCGGCCACGCCGGTCGGGTGCGGGCGGGGCACCAGCGAGGCGTAGACCGCCGGGGGCACCTCCGTCAGCAGCGCGTCCAGGGGGTCCCGGACGTCCCCGGCGAGTTCACCGGCGAGCGCGAGCGTGGCCTCCCGGTCGGTGGTGACCGCCACGGGCACCTCGGCCCCGAAGCGCAGCGCGTGCTTGAGGGCGTGGAAGCCGTCCAGCAGCACGGCGTCCTCGGCGCGCTCGCGCCAGCGGTCCAGGGGGTCGGTCATGCCCTGAACCCTACGTGTCCGGCGGTGGACTCCTCCGGGGCGCGGGGCGGCGGCACCCGGCCCGTCCCGCCGCGCCGTATCAGCCGTCCACGCGCGCGTGCGGCCCAGCCGCCGAGGAGCAGCAGGAAGGCGGTGGGCAGGAAGACGGCGTCCGCCGTGATCATCGCCAGGGAGAAGAAGGGCAGCCCGAGGACGAGGGCGATCACCGCGTGCTCGGTCATCATCAGCACCAGCAGGACGTTCTTCACCCGCCGGTTGAACAGGGTGAAGGGGAAGGCGACCTGCACCATGACGGTTCCGTAGGTCACGATCATCATGAGGACGCCGCTGGCGGACATCAGGTCGGCGAGGGCGGGCCAGGGAGAGAAGTAGTCCAGATGCAGCGGGTAGTAGACGGCAGTGCCGTCCTGCCAGCGCGAGCCCTGGATCTTGTACCAGCCGGCCGTGGCGTAGATCAGACACGCCTCCGCCATGATCACGGCGAGACCGGCGTTGTGCAGCACGTTCGCCAGCACGTCGAGCAGCATCCGGGGCTGCTGCGACCGCGTCCAGCGGCCCGCCGCCCACCACAGGCCGAGCCCGGCCCAGGCCGCCCACAACAGCGCCGGCACCAGCCAGCCGCCGCCGAACCGGCCGGTCACCGCGGCCGTGGCC
>NZ_WWKH01001000.1:0-8858 GCF_009865595.1 Streptomyces sp. SID1328
AGGCCGAGGCCATCGCCGCCCACGAACCGGCGTACGGCGACATCGCTCAGGCCCCGGACCCGGCCGACCCCGGCCGCCTGCTGCTCGGCCCGCTGTACGGGCCCGCCGCCGCGGGGTTCCACCTGGACGCCGTGTACTCGGCGCTGTTCGTCCGCCCGGTGCTGGGCGCGGCCGGCCTGGTGCGCTTCCTGGACCGCGAGGTCGTCGACACCTACGTACGCGGCGCGGCCGCCCTGCCCCGGCTGCTCGGCGCGGCCGTACGGCGGGCGCAGACCGGCAATGTGCAGACCTATGTGAGCGCGCTGCTCGCCGGCACCGTCGTCCTGACGGTCGCCGTCCTCCTCGTCGCCTCGGGAGTGTGAGCGGGCGTGATCGGTATCAGCGAATCAGTGATGCAGTTCCTTCTGGCGTTCGTCGTCGCGGTGCCGCTCCTCGGCGCGGCCGCCGCCCTCCTGCCCGCCCCGCCCGGACTGAAGGGGAAGTCCCCCGGCCAGGCCGTGCTCCGGCACGGCGTGACCGTGACCGGCGTGGTCCTCATCGCCGCGATCGTCCTGGCGCTCGGCTTCGACCACGACCACCCCTCGAAGATGCAGGCCACCACCGACATCAGCTGGATTCCCGCACTCCACGTGCGCATCCACCTCGGCATCGACGGCATCTCCCTCCCCCTTCTCCTCCTGACCGCGCTGCTGACCTTCCTCTGCGCGCTCTACTCCTACTTCAAGCCGCCCGCGGGGCCCTCCCCGAAGGCGTTCACCGCCCTGGTCCTGCTGCTCGAAGGGGGCACCCTCGCCTCCTTCGCCGTGCTCGACCTCGTCCTCTTCTTCCTGGCCTTCGAGACCGTGCTGGTCCCGATGTACTTCCTCATCGCCCGCTGGGGCGGCGAGGGCCGGACCCGCGCCGCGTGGAAGTTCATCCTGTACACGCTGCTCGGTTCCGTGGTCATGCTGCTGGGCCTGCTGCTGATCGGGATCAAAGCGGGCACATTCGACATGGTGGCACTCGCCACTGACAACGGCCGGTCGCTGACCACGTCCGTGCAGGTCGTCGCCGTTCTGGCGATCGGGATCGGGCTCGCGGTGAAGGCGCCGATGTGGCCCCTGCACAGCTGGCTGCCGGACGCCCACACCGCCGCCCCGACCGTCGGCTCGGTGCTGCTCGCCGGCGTCCTGCTGAAGATGGGCACGTACGGGTTCGTCCGCATCCTGCTCCCGGTCGCGCCCGACGGTTTCCGGGTCTTCGCCCCGTACCTCGCCGCGTTCGCCGTCGTCGGGATCATCTACGGGTCCCTGGCCTGCCTCTCGCTCGCCAGGCGGGGCGCCAGGGGCGACCTGAAGCGGCTGATCGCGTACTCCTCGGTCGGCCACATGGGCTTCGTGCTGCTCGGCATCTCCACCATGACTCCGACCGGCGTCAACGGCGCGCTGTTCGCCAACATCGCCCACGGCCTCATCACCGGCCTGCTGTTCTTCCTGGTCGGTGCCCTGAAGGACCGCACCGGCAGCACCGACCTCGACACCCTGGCCGCGCACAGCGGGGGCGCCCTGTACGGCCGGGCCCCGCGTCTCGGCGGACTGCTCGCCTTCGGTGCCGTCGCCTCGCTCGGGCTGCCCGGACTCGCCGGGTTCTGGGGCGAGATGCTCGCGCTGTTCGGCGCCTTCCAGCCCGCCGCCGGGCTCAGCCGGGCCGCCTACCTGGTCTTCCTGGCGATCGGCGCCTTCGGCACCCTGCTGACCGCCGCGTACCTGCTGGTCGTGGTCCGCCGCGTCTGCATGGGCGACCCGAGCCAGGACCTGCCCGAACTCGCCGACGTGCGCGGCTACGAGTTCGCCGCCTGGACGCCGCTCGTCGTCCTCACCGTCCTCGCCGGACTCTGGCCCAGGGCCCTGCTCGGCCTCAGCGACCCGGCCGTGCAGCAGCTCCTCGCAGGAGGCACCCGATGACCGCCCTGGCCCAGGCCACACCGGGACACCTGGCCGCACCGGCGGTGAACGCCCTGATCCAGTCCGTCGACTGGCTGGCCATCGCCCCGCCCGTCATCGTCGCCGTCACGGCCCTCGCCGTGCTGGTCACCGACCTGTTCCTGCCCGAGGCCCGCAAACCCCTCCTGGGCTGGTTCTCCGTCGCGGGCCTGGCCGCCGCCGGGCTCATGCTGCTGCCGCTCCTGGACGGCGACCGCGCCACCTTCTGCCTGACCGGCTCCACGCGCGCGTGCAGCTACACCGCCGACCACTTCACGGTCGTCATCCAGTTCCTCGTCCTCGGCGGCGCCCTGCTCGCGGCCCTGCTGTCCGTGACCGGCGTGCAGGACGACCGGCGGCGCGTCCCGGCCGGGGAGTTCTGGTTCCTGCTGCTCTCCTCGGCGGCCGGTGCCGCCCTGCTGCCCGCCTCCCGCGACCTCGCCACCCTGATCGTCGCCCTGGAGGTCGCCTCCCTGCCCGCCTTCGCCCTGGTCGGCATCCGGCACGGCGAGGCGCGCTCGGCCGAGGCGGCCCTGAAGTTCTTCCTCTCCTCGGTCACCGCCACCGCCGTCAGCCTGATGGGCGTCAGCTTCGTCTACGCCGCCACCGGCACCCTGCACCTCACCGAGATCGCCCGCCGCCTGCCCCAGACCGACGGCCAGCTCCACACCCTCGTCCAGACCGGTGTCGTCCTCACCCTGGTCGGCTTCGCCTTCAAGACCGCCGCCGTGCCCTTCCACTTCTGGGTCCCCGAGACCTATGTGGGCGCGCCGCTCCCGGTCGCCGCCTACCTCTCGGTCGTCGGCAAGGCGGTCGGCTTCTCCGGCCTGATCCTCGTCACCGTGATCGCCTTCCCGTCCTACGCCGACGTCTGGGGCCCCGCCCTCGCCGTCCTGGCCGCACTCACCATGACCGCGGGCAACGTCGGTGCCCTCCGGCAGCGGGCCACGCGCGCGTACAGCGCCGTACGCCTCCTCGCCTGGTCCTCCATCGGCCAGGCCGGCTACCTCCTGGTCCCGATCGCCGCCGCCGGGTACACACGGGACGGCCAGAAGGCGATCGGCTCCACCGTCGCCTACGCCCTGATGTACGCCGCCGTGAACCTCGGCGCCTTCGCGGTGGCCGCCCTGGTGGGCCGTACGAGGCCGCTCAACCGGATCGCCGACTACCGGGGCCTGTACGCCACCAACCCCGTCACCGCCGTCCTCCTGGCCTTCTTCCTGCTCTGTCTGGCCGGACTCCCGCCGGGCGTGATCGGACTGTTCGCCAAGGTCACGGTGTTCTCGGCGGCCGTGGACGCCGGGCTCGGCTGGCTCGCCGTGGTCATGGCCGTCAACGTGGTGATCGCGCTCTACTACTACCTCCGGTGGACGGCCCTGCTGTTCCGCGCCCCCGAGGGCGAGCCCGTACAGCACCGCCTCCCCGCCCCGCTCACCGCCGCGCTCGCCCTCACGGCGGCCGTCGGCGTGGCCCTCTCGGGCGCGCCCCAGCTGGTGCTGCGCTTCGCCGCCACGACCCTCTTCTGACGGGCGCGGCGGACCTCGCTCACTCGTACGGGTGTCCGCGCCACCACGCCCACCTGGGAACTCGCGGCCTTCGCCTCGCGTTGTCCTGATCGGGAGGGTCCACTGGACCGAAGGGTTCCCGCGCCGCACGATCGGGAGGGTCAGGGTGCACCGCCGGCACAACGGGCTCAGGACCGCAGTACTCCTCGGGGCACTGTCGGCGATCATCATCGTCATCGGCAGCTTCTTCGGCCGTACGGGGCTGATCGTCGCCGTCCTGGTCGCGCTCGGCACGAACGCGTACGCGTACTGGAACAGCGACAAGCTGGCCCTGCGCGCGATGCGGGCCCGCCCGGTGAGCGAGTTCGAGGCGCCCGAGCTGTACCGGATCGTGCGCGAGCTGTCCACGCAGGCCCGCCAGCCCATGCCCCGGCTGTACATCTCGCCCACGGAGGCGCCCAACGCCTTCGCCACCGGCCGCAACCCGCGCCACGCGGCCGTCTGCTGCACCGAGGGCATCCTCCGCCTGCTCGACCCGCGCGAGCTGCGCGGCGTCCTCGGCCACGAGCTGAGCCATGTCTACAACCGGGACATCCTCATCTCGTCCGTGGCCGGCGCCCTCGCCTCGGTGATCATGTTCCTGGTCAACTTCGCGTGGCTGATCCCGGTCGGCCGCTCCGACGACGACGAGGGGCCCGGTCTGATCGGCATGCTGCTGACCATGCTCCTCGGCCCGCTCGCGGCCACCCTGATCCAGCTGGCCGTCAGCCGCTCCCGCGAGTACGAGGCGGACGCGTCCGGCGCCCAGCTCACCGGCGACCCGCTGGCCCTCGCG
Organism: Streptomyces sp. SID1328; assembly: GCF_009865595.1. NCBI lineage: Bacteria > Bacillati > Actinomycetota > Actinomycetes > Kitasatosporales > Streptomycetaceae > Streptomyces > Streptomyces sp. SID1328. The sequence goes on from NZ_WWKH01001000.1 coordinate 4,302, forward strand.
TCGGCGCTGCGCAAGCTGGAGAGCGGGACCCAGCAGCTCCCGCTGCCCCCGGAGCCGCGTATCGAGACCGCGAGCCACATGATGATCGCCAACCCGTTCCGGCCCGGCCAGGGACTGTCGCGGATGTTCTCCACGCACCCGCCCATGGCCGAGCGGATCGCCCGACTGGAGAAGATGGCAGGTCGACACCGGTGAAGACCCTTCTGAACATCATCTGGCTCGTCCTGAGCGGCTTCTGGCTGTTCCTCGGCTACCTGCTCGCCGGCGTGCTGCTGTGTATCACGATCATCGGCATCCCCTTCGGGGTGGCCGCCTTCCGTATCGGCGTCTACGCCCTGTGGCCCTTCGGGTACACCACCGTCGAGCGCCGGGACGCGGGCGCGCCGTCGTGCGTCGGCAACGTGCTCTGGCTGGTGCTGGCGGGGTGGTGGCTGGCCCTTGCCCACATCACCACGGGCATCGCGCTGTGCCTGACGGTCATCGGCATCCCGTTCGGCATCGCCAACTTCAAGCTGATCCCGGTCTCGCTGCTCCCGCTGGGCCGCGAGATCGTCCGCACGGACCAGCCGTTCGGCGCGCGCGTCGCCTGAGGCAACCGGAACCCGCCCGCGGGGCGTCCTGGCAGGGGACAGGGCACACCGGCTTCTTACGGAGCGAGGGTGTGCGGACGCGGTGCGGAAGGGCAGGTTCCTGGCATGGGCATTCTCGGTTGGATCATCCTGGGCCTGCTGGCCGGGGCCATCGCCAAGCTGCTGCTGCCGGGCCGTGACCCGGGCGGCTTCCTCGGCACCACCCTGATCGGCATCGCGGGCGCGTTCCTCGGGGGCTGGATCTCGTCACGCTGGCTGGACCACCCGGTCTCGAAGCACTTCTACGACGGCGCGACGTGGGCGGCCGCGATCGGCGGCTCGCTGGTGCTGCTGATCCTGTACCGGGTGATCTTCGGCAACTCGCGCGACTAGCGCTTTCCGGCGGGTCAGTCCTCGGAGCGGCGCTCGCTGCGATGCGTGCCGCGGGCCAGCTCCTGGAGGATCTCGTGCTCGGACCGCCGCGTCGTACGGGCCAGCGTGTGCAGCAGCGCCGCGCACAGGGCCGCCGTACCGTCCAGCAAGGTGTCCGTCGCCCCGGGGTCCTCGTGCCGCCGCTCCTCCAGATACTCCGTCAGGAGCTCGTCCCCGGAGACATAGGCAGTCATGAACTCGATACCGGTGCGCACACGGTCGTAGTCACTGCTCATGCCGGAACGATCGCACATACCGAGCCCCGCCGCCGGGGAAGCCGGGGCGGGGCGGGGCGCGCGGCCGGTCCTACCGGTAGTTCACGAACTGGAGCGCGAAGTCGAAGTCCTTGCCCTTGAGCAGGGCGATGACGGTCTGGAGGTCGTCGCGGCTCTTGGAGCTGACGCGCAACTCCTCACCCTGGACCTGCGCCTTGACGCCCTTGGGGCCCTCATCGCGGATGATCTTCGCCACCTTCTTGGCGTTGTCCTGGGAGATGCCCTCCTCGATGGACGCGAAGATCTTGTACTCCTTGCCGGACAACTGGGGCTCGCCCGCGTCCAGCGCCTTCAGCGAGATGCCACGCTTGATCAGCTTGGACTCGAAGACGTCGAGGACGGCCTTCACCCGGTCCTCGGAGTTGGCCTCCATGAGGATCTTCTCGCCGGACCACGAGATCGAGGCGCCCACGCCCTTGAAGTCGTAGCGCTGCGAGATCTCCTTGGCGGTCTGGTTGAGGGCGTTGTCGACCTCCTGCCGCTCGACCTTCGAGACGATGTCGAAACTGGAGTCGGCCATGTCCTGTGGCTCCTTGCATCGGGGGCGGAACGGGGTGCGGACCGTCCGGCCGCACCGCATCCGCCCCAGCCTAGCCACCCCCGGCCCCCGAGGACGGCGATCAACCGGGTGGCGGAGCACCCCCGCACATCAGGTATTGTTTACGTCGTTGCCAGGGAGCACCGCCAAGGCGGGCCCCCTTACAACAACCCCCGGCGGTGTGCCCGAGCGGCCAAAGGGAGCAGACTGTAAATCTGCCGGCTCAGCCTTCCCAGGTTCGAATCCTGGCGCCGCCACACGGGAATCAAGGGCCCGTGACCTGCTACTCAGCAGGTCACGGGCCCTTGGTCGTGTTCCGGAGAAACAACCGGCGCGGACCCCCGGAAGGGTCCGCGCCGGTCGTGGTGAGTCCGGGCCCGCCCGTCAGGGCGCCGGGTCAGCGGCGGTGGTCGTGGCCGCGGCCGTGGTGGTCGCGGTTGTCGTCCCAGCGCTGGCCGCGGCCCTCGTGGCCGCGGTTGTCGTCCCAGCGCTGGCCGCGCTCGCCCCACGTGACGCTGTCGACGAAGCGGCGCTCGTCGTTGCGGAGGGTGGCGGTGTCGCGGCGGTTGTCCCAGACGTAGTCGCGGCGGTCCTGGAAGAGGTCGCCAGCGGTGTCGCGGCCGACGCCCGTGTGGACGCGGACGGTCTGGTGGCCGCCGAGGGTGAAGTGGCGGAAGGTGTAGGTGACTCCGCGCCGGTCCTCCGTCAGCCTCCAGCCGTCGAGGTTCACGCGGTGGCGGGAGTTGTTGGTGACCTCAACCCACTCGTGGTTGAGGGAGCGGTTGGAGCCGTTGTCCCAGCCGGGGGAGTCGTACTGCACGCGGCTGATCTCGACGTTCTCGCGGTGAGAGCGGTCCGCGGCGGTGGCCGGCAGAGCCGCCGCTCCGACCAGCGCCCCGGCAGCGAGAGCGGCGGCGGCCAGGCGACGGGCGGTCACGGAAGACGAAGTCACAAGTGTCTCCTGCAAGGTGCGGGCACCCGCCCACGGGACGACCGGGGCGGAAAACGTGCGGTGTGCGGATGGCGACCTGCTGGCCGCGCAGACACCACTTTGACGGGATGCGGAGGACATGTGGTGGAAACGTGAACCGTGTTACCGATCGACCATATTTTCGTGACTCTCGGCTGTAACGTCCATTCATAGGAAGAATGCACCAAGTTGACGCCGCGAAAGAGACACAGCCCTTGTGATCACTGGGCCGAGCCCTCGTTTCGCCAGGCCATGCCACCCCGGCCACCCCGCACCCGTCACCCGAAAGTGAGTAACAGCCCTGTCGGACCCGCAGGGCACACTGGTCCCATGTCCGCGCGCCGCAGAACCTGTCCCGTGTGCCACCGCGCGATCGCCGTCGTCGCCGGCCGCTTCGCGCGCCACGACCCGCCCGGCGCGCGGGAGAGCCAGGAGATGGTCTCCTGCGCGGGCTCCCGGCAGCACGCCCAGATAGGCGCGGCCCAGCCCACGCTGGACGGCTACGTCGTCCCCGACTTCCCCGGCCAGCTCCCGCTGTTCTGACCGGGACCACGGCCCCGCTGAGGCCGCCTCAGTTTCCTGCGACCGCCTTAACGGCCACCGCCACCGGCACCGACCCCTCGATCAGCTCCAGCGTCAGCCCCGCCGTCGACGAGGACTCCACCAGTTCCGCCAGCACGGCCGCCACGTCGTCCCGCGGGACCTTGCCCCGCCCGGTGTGCGCCGCCAGCTTGACCAGCCCCGTGCCCGGGTCGTCCGTCAGCGAACCGGGGCGCAGGATCGTCCAGTCGAGGGCGTCCTGCGCGGTGACATACGCGTCCGCCTCGCCCTTGGCCCTCAGGTACACGTCGAAGACCTCGTTGCCCGGGTGATGGGGGTCCGCGCCCATCGAGGACACCACCACGAACCGGCGCACCCCGGCCCGCACCGCCGCGTCGGCGAACAGCACCGCCGCGCCCTTGTCCACCGTCTCCTTGCGTTCCGGACTGCTGCCCGGACCCGCGCCGGCCGCGAACACGGCGGCGTCGGCACCCCTGAGCGCCTCCGCGACCTCCTCCACCGACGCGGACTCCAGGTCCAGCAGGACCGGGTCGGCACCGGCCGCCCGCAGATCCGCCGCCTGTTCCGGCTTGCGGATGATGCCCGCGACCTCGTCCCCGCGCGCCGAGAGCCGCCGCTCCAGCCGCAGCGCGATCTGACCATGACCTCCGGCGATGACAATGCGCATGATTACGACCGTACGCCCGCCACGACCCATCCGCCCCACGAGCCGGCCCCGCCCGGAGAACCTCGCCCCGGAGAACGACGGCGCACGACGGCAACCGGGGGCGCACACGGCACCCTCCCGTGCCACGGATGGGCCAACTCACGGTAGATGAAACGCTGTTACGACAGTCTCTTGCGGCCCTGCCGGGGCAGCCCCAGCTCCGCCTCGGCCGCCGACTTGCAGTACTCCCGCACCGCGCTGGTCCGGGCCACCACCCGCCCCCGGTGCACGACGATCCTGCTGTACGCCAGCGACAGCGCCCCCGCCAACTCCTCCCCGCGCACCGCCAGCAGCTCCGCGGGGAACCCCGCCTCCACCCGCACCTCCGGCAGCCCCAGCACCGCCCGCGCCGACACGCTCACCGTGTCGTAGGCGTCGGCCGGCCGCATCCCGTGGACGGAGGCGAGGAGGTACGCCGCATCCAGGGGATCGCCCCGCCCCACCGGGTTGGCCAGGTCCCGCAGGGCGCCGCCGCCCGCCGCGACGCGCACCCCGGCCGCGCGCAG
>NZ_WWKH01001001.1:0-2885 GCF_009865595.1 Streptomyces sp. SID1328
TCTATGAGTCAACTTGTCTCACTGTGACCTGGGTCACTCCCATGGGGGGGCCCAAAATCCATTCACGTCAGGCACACGGTCGACCGGCGCCTCGTCACCTACGCAATTGCTCTGCACACCGAAGTTGACGACCCGGTCGTCCTCATTCACGGCCTCGGGTGCGACTGGCACCACTACGCACGCCAGTCGGCCGGCTCGCCCACGCCCGGCGCGTGGTCGCGGTCGACGTGCGCGGCGGCCGAAGCAGGAACCGCTGGACCCGCCCGGCTGGACCACCGCGGACATGGGCCACGCTGCCTTCGATGCCCGTGACCGTCTGCACGAGATCGCCGTGCCGACCACGGTCATACACAGTGAACTGGACGCCACCGTGCCCGTCGCCGCCGGCCCGGCACTGGCCGAGGCGATTCCCGGCGCCGCCCTGTGCCTCCTGCCCGGCGAGGGCCACTACGCCATCGTCCAGGTGCCCGAGAAGTTCAACCCGCTCCTCGCCGAGGCGCCGGGTGTCCCGGCGGAATCGGTTCCGAAGCGCTAAGCGCGGACTCGCCTCGCAGCGGACCCCGAGCTTGTCGTATCCCGCGGCGACGGCGCCGTGCCTCTTGATGCGTTGCTCCCGCCCTCGACCGCGTGGCGCTCGTGGTGGTCGGCCGGGTCGAGATGCCGGCGGCCGACCGCCGCGAGAGTCGCGCCTTCTGGCGTTGCGCGCCCGGTCGGCCTCGTTCCGGCCTGCCCGACGGTCGGCTGCAGCTTGGTGCCCCCCACTCGAACGTCCCCGTCCGTGATCGCGGGGTTCGGCAGAGACTCCGGCCGGGGGTTACCAACGAGCGGTCGCTGACAGACGCGGCGGTCGACGACGACGTGTCTGCGCCCGGCCGGGCCGGAGCCGGTGAAGGGCGCTCAGGAACTGGCAAGTCGCGTGATCAACACGGCCGCGGCCACTCCCGCGAAGACCAGAGCCGGGACGAGGGCCTTGGGAGCGTCCTTCATGCTCAGGTGCGCGCGCACGGCACCGGCGCACACCAGGAGCAGTCCGCCGGCGGCCGCCACGCCCAGCGGCCAGAACCACAGGCCGACGACGACTCCGACTGCCCCTGCCAGTTCCAGCAGACCGATGGCTCGGAAGGCGGTGGTCGAGTAGCCCATGCGGTCGGCGTCGGCGGCCGCGGAGGGCTGCGCGAGAACCTTGGGGAGTGCGGCCGCTGCGAAGCCGAGGGCCAGCAGAGCGGACAGGATCACGGTCGCGGTGAACATCGAAGTACCTAACGGGAGAGGGTGCCGCCGGGGCAGGCGGTCAGAAAGGGGGGTGTCGCCGACTGCGGCGCCCTGGGAGTCGCGGAGCGCGTCCGATGTCCCTCGCGCTGTCGCCACGACCAGTCCGTCCAGGTCCACCGGCTGACCGGTCGGCATGCGCAAGAGCGTCATCATGGCGCTTCGGGCGTCGGCGCCCGGAGCATCGAGGTCGGCGATGGAGCCGGCGGTCCCGTGCAGCGCGCCCTGCGGGGACTGCAACTCGGGAGCGCGGAGGCTCTGCGGTGTGCTTGCCGCACCGGTGTGCGGGCGGACGGGCACGAAAATCGAGCGGTGCGGGGTGCTCGGACGTCAGCGGTGCTGGAGGCGGGCCTGGTTCGGGACGGCACCGAACCTGCCGCTCTGGAAGTCGCGGAAGGCCTGCTCGATCTCGTGCGCGCTGTTCATCACGAACGGGCCGCCCATCACGACGGGCTGACCGATCGGCTCACCGCTGTAGACCATGACCACGCTGGCTGCGTCGCCGTCGGCGGTCTCCAGCGTGAGGGCCGAGGAGGAAGCCTGAGGAAGGGGATCGGACCAGGCGGTCTCCCCCGCCTGAACGGGGCGTCCGGCGATCGTCACCGTGCCGGACAGGACATGGAGGAAGGCCCGGTCCCGACCCGGCAACACGTGCTCCAGGCGTCGGCCGGGCTCGAGGGTGATCAGCGCTCCGGAGATGGGCCAGTTGTTGACCGCGGGGCCCTGGACGCCGCCGATCTCACCCGAGATCACGTCGATGTGGGCGCCGTCCTTTTCGATGCCAGGTCGTCGGCCGGCCAGCAGGTCCTGGTACCGGGTGTCGACCATCTTCATCTCGGGCGGAAGGTTCACCCACAGCTGCAGCGTGTGCGCCCGTTCGTTGCGAAAGGCGAGTTCGCGGTGGATGATGCCACGCCCCGCGGTCATCCACTGCACGTCTCCGGTGGTCAGCGCGCCGGCGTGACCGATGTTGTCGCCGTGTTCCAGTACTCCGTCGAGGACTATGGTGACCGTCTCGACGCCGCGGTGGGGATGCCATTCGAAACCGGGTGAGGAGAACCAGTCCTCGCTCAGCAGCAGGAACGGGTCCGTGAGCTCCGGCCTCAGCGGCGTGATGATCACGTTCCTGTCGTCGACCTGCGTGTCCGGTCCGAAGTGCATCTTCCTCTCGACGCGGACGACGCTCCGTTGCGCCGCGCCCTGCGGGACTCCCATGCCCTGCATCCCTTCCGTACGGACACATCGAGTTGATGCGTCACCTCAACGGTACGGGACTGAGTTGACGTGTCAACTCGGCATTATGATGACGGTATGGAGCAGCAGGCATTGAGTGGGCGCGAACTGCGCGCCTGGCGGGCGTTCTTCCAGATGCAGGAGGTTCTGCGGTCACGTATCGAGCAGCAGCTCCAGGCGGGCGGTGGGCTGTCGAACGCCGACTACACGGTGCTCGTCGCCCTGTCCGAAGCCCCGGACGGGCGTCTGCGCGCCCACCAGCTCAGCAACGAACTGGGCTGGGAGAAGAGCCGCCTCCACCACCAGCTCACCCGCATGTGCAAGCGTGGCCTGGTGGAGCGCCGAAGCGGCGGCTCACGCGCCATGTATGCGGTGCTCACCCC
>NZ_WWKH01000011.1:0-9822 GCF_009865595.1 Streptomyces sp. SID1328
CGCGGCAGACGGGAATTGTCAGACAGGGCCTAGCAGAACCAGCCGTCCTGGACCCAGCCCCGGCGGTTGATGTCGCCGTAGGCGAAGCCGTACGCCCAGCCGGACTGCTTGCTCTCCACCAGGAACGTCTGTCCCTTGTAGAGCGTGCCCATCCAGGCGCCCACCGGCTCGGTCCGCACGAAGAGGTCCTGCGCGCAGACGGTCTCGCGGGTGCCGACGGTGCCGTCGGCGGCCTCTGCGGGTCCGGAACCCAGCAGCAGGACGGCGCCGACGGCGGCCGCGAACGCCGCGAAGCGGACGGTACGGGGTGTGGACATGCCCTTGCCTCCCAGGTCCCGGCTCACCATGAGCCGTAGCCGCCGATGCATTCGTCGCGCACATAGCCCCAGTCGTTGGGGCCGAAGTCGAAGGCGGCGGCCCAGCCGTTGTAGACGGGGTGCGCGCCTCGGGTGTGGCCGACCTTGTCGCCGTAGTACAGCGTCCGGACCAGGCCGGTGGGACCGGAGGAACTGTCGTAGTTGGCGTAGAAGCTGGCGCTCTGGCAGATGATCACCGCATGGTCCGGGACGACGGCCGCCTGGGCCGGGGCCGGGATCTGGAGCAGCGCGGCGGTGGCCAGCGCGGGGGCGGCGAGAGCGAGGGCTCGTCCGAGCAGGGGCATGGCGCATCGACTCCTCGTGGGGGAGGTGTGGGTTGACGCGGGTAGACCGTAGCGCGGATTGACATGCCCGCAACAGAGTGCACGCGGGACGGGGCACGCCCGTGGCTGCGGGGACGGGCCCCGGTCCGTCCGGGCGAATACCGGCACCCGACACCTTTCGAACCCGGCGACCGGGGAACCCACACCCCATGCGCGCACTAGTGATCAACTGCACCCTCAAGCCGTCCCCGGAGCCCTCGAACACCGAGGCGCTCGCGGGGATCGTGATCGCCGCACTCAAGGGACACGGAGTGGAGGTGGACGTCGTACGGGCCGTCGATCTGAACATCGCGCCCGGTGTCGAGACCGACATGGGGCAGGGGGACGAGTGGCCCGGTGTGCACGCGAAGCTGCTCGCCGCCCAGATCCTCGTCATCGCCTCGCCGACCTGGGTCGGGCACCCGTCGTCGGTGGCGCAGCGGGTGCTGGAGCGGATGGACGCCATGATCGGCGAGACGGACGCCGACGGGCGGCCGGTCGCGTACAACCGGGTGGCCGGGGTGGTGGTGACCGGCAACGAGGACGGCGCCCACCACGTGATCAGCGAGATCGACGGCGCCCTCGGCGACATCGGGTACACGATCCCCGGCCAGGCGTGGACGTACTGGCACCTCGGCCCCGGCCCCGGCCCGAACTACCTGGACGAGCAGCGCGGCCACGACTGGGCGGCCTCCACCGGGCGGGCCATGGCGTCCAACCTGTTCCACACGGCACAGGCGCTCGCCGCCCACCCCGTACCCGCGCCTCCGTCCTGACCGAGGAGGGTCAGACGTCCGCGCCGCCGCCGGCGGCGGGGCCGTACCAGTCCAGGCAGAGCACGGTGGCGTCGTCCTCGATGCGGTCGCCGCAGGCCGCGATGACCGCGGCGACCAGGACGCGTACGACCTCGCGCGGGTGCTCCGTGGCGGTGGCCTCGAGGAGCCCGGGGAGGTCGACGGACTCCGCCCGCCGTTCCTGCATGCCGTCGGTGCAGAGCAGCAGGCGGTCGCCGGGGCGCAGGTCGAGATCCTGCACCTCGTGCGGCTCACGCTGTCCGGTCACGCCGAAGGGCAGGTTGACGTGCAGGGGGATCTGTTCGACCACGCCGTCGCGCAGCCGCAGCGGCCAGACGTGCCCGGCGTTGACGATCTGGGCGCGGCTGCCGTCGAGGGCGATGCGCAGCAGTTGGCCGGTGGCGAAGGTGCGCCGGCCGTGGTCGAGCAGGGCCTGGTGGATGCGGTGGGCCTGTTCCGGGAGGCCGGCCCCGGCTCTGCGGGCGCCGCGCGAGGCATTGACCAGCAGGGTGGCCATGAGGGCGGCGTCGACGTCGTGGCCCATCGCGTCGGTGATGGACAGGTGCAGGGTGTCGCGGTCGAGGCTGTAGTCGTACGTGTCACCGGCGTTGCTGTCGGCCGTGACCAGGGCGGCGGCGAGGGCGAACTCGGCGGCTTCGCAGGAGGGCGCGGAGGGCAGGAGCTGGCGCTGGATCTCCGCGGCGAGGCTCACCGGGGTGGTGCGCTGGCCCCAGTGGTAGTGGTCGGTGAAGCGGCGGTCGGTGACCACGATGTACGCCAGCGCGTGCGCGGCCTCCTCGACCTGCTCCAATACCTCTTCGGTGACCTCGGGCAGCCACAGTTCGAGCACCCCGATGGTGTCGCCGCGGTTGGTGACCGGGGCGAGGACCCGCTGTCCCTCGCCGCCGCCCGCCGCCCGCACCAGCTTCTGGGTGCGCAGGACCTCGTCGTAGATGCTGCCTGCCAGTGGGATCTGGTCGGCGCGGTGGCCCTGCTGGGTGGACGTCTCCTCGGTGACGCGCACCACGCGGCGCCCGACGACGTCGACGAACAGGAACGACACGTACTGTGCGCCGAACCGGTCGCGCAGGTTGCGAGCGACCACGTCGAGCGAGGCCACCGGCGCCGCGGCCTCCGCCGCCGCCAACACCTCGGCCAGTCCCATCCTGTCGCGCGTCACGTCAGCCTCCCTGGTTCGCCATTCTCCTTCCCGTCGGCCGGACCGGCACACGAGCGTGGGGCGTGTCACGCCCCTTATTCGATCACGGGGGTCTCGCCCCCATGCCCCGGCTCCAGCGCGGGGTCAGCCGGATCAGCCCGGCCGGCGTCAGCAGCCAGGTGGCCGCGGAGACCCCGGAGCAGGAGGGGGTGTACGGAGGCGACGGCCACGGCGAGCAGGGTGAGCGAGACGACGGCGAAGGTGATCACGGCTGCGGTGCGGGCGCGCGGCCGCCGCCCGGGCCGGGGTGTCTCGTGCGGAGACAGTCGGCGTCCTTCATGGCGAGCACCTCCCGCTGGGAGCCGTCACCAGTGCTTCCGCCTCCAGCGGGCCCCCGGATGCGGCGAAGGGGCCGCGCCCGTCGGACGCGGCCCCCTGGTGGTGCACCCCTGTCAGTCGAGCAGTGTGACCGAGTAGTCCAGCGTGGTCCCGGTGACGGAGTACGTCGCCGTCTGGCCGTTGTCGCAGTACGAGACGTACCGGTTGCCGTAGTTCTTGGTGCCGGCGACGGCGTCGACGTACGGGCGCAGGTCGGTGCCCTCCGGGAACGACGTGGTCGTCAGGTCGATGGTCCGGGTCTGGTTCACGGGGTACGCGTCCGTCGAGGGCGACTGCTCCCCGGTACGGGTGCTCGCGGCCCAGGACAGCACGAACCCCGAGTTGTTCACCACCGCGACCTTCTGGACACAGGGCTCCGCCTGCGCGGGCGCGGCCTGCGCGGTCACCGCCGGGACGGCGGCGAGCGCGACGGCGCCCATCAGCGGCAGCGCGGTCCTGAAGAGCTTGCGGTTCATCGTTCGACTCCCTCTCGTAGGACGTCAAGTCCCTTGGTGTGTACGGGACTTGGGATGCGACACGAGTACCCGGAGAAGTTCCGTGGCCACTCCGGCCCTTCGGTCGGCGCAGCGAATCGGCCATTCGTTCGGATCGGAGGGAGGGGACGGGGCGCACCGGCCCGTGAGACACGTGTCAGGCCTGCTGACCGCCCGTACGGTCGCGTCCGTCGCCGGACCCACGGGGCGTCACCGGCTGTCCGGGCGATGCCGCCGTGCGAGGCGGGGACGGATGCGGAATGGCCGAATCCGAGGGCGGTAAGGCCGCCGTTCCAGGGCGGGGACACCGACGGAGGTCACGACAACCCGGTGATCGCCTAGGCGTTCGGCCCGTGGGCGGGGTTGGGGTCCTGGTCGGCACCGGTGCCAGGGGCCGGCGGGCACCGGACCCGGTATCGGCCGGTCAGTGTCCGGCGCCGAGTTCGATGCACAGCACCCCGACGGCGATGAGGCAGATACCCGCGCCCATGACCCTGGTGAGGGGTTCGCCGAAGAGGGCGCGGGAGGCGACGGCGGTGAGAGCGACACCGGCGGCGGCCCAGATGCCGTAGGCGACGCCGAGGGCCATGCCGCCGCCCAGGGCCAGGGTGAGGAAGGTGAAGGCGGCCAGGTACCCGGTCACGGTCCCGGCGAGCCCCCTCTTCCCGCGCCCTCGGGAGGCCATGCCCAGGCACAGTGTGCCGGCGACTTCGCTGAGGATGGCCCCGGTGAGAAAGGCCCAGGTCACGGGGGCGCCCCTTCCTCGCGGGGGCGGCGGGCCCGGGCGGATTGCGCGCCGAGTTCGACGCAGAGCACGCCCGCGATCACCAGGGCGATACCGAGGCCCATGACCCCGGTGAACGGGTCGCCGAAGAAGAAGGCGGCCAGGATCGCGGTGAGGGCGACACCCGACGCGCCCCAGATGCCGTAGGCGACGCCCAGGGCCAGTCCGGCGCGCAGCACCAGTGCCAGGACGGTGAAGGAGCCGACGTAGCCGACGGCCACGAGGACGTAGAGCGCCGGGTGGTCGAGGGCGCCGCGCAGGGAGAGGGTGGCGGTGACTTCCAGCAGGATCGCCGCGGCGAGCAGCAGCCATTTCCTCATGACGCGGGGTCCTCTGCCAACAAGCCCTCCATGACGCCCAGGAGTTCGGCACGGTCGCGGGCGGGGACGGGGATGACGCCGGTGGCGGCGGCCGTCCAGTACCCGTCGGCCGGCAGCCGGTCCACCGTGAGCCGGGCCCGTACCGCGTCCGGCAGGTCGTCCGGCGGGATGAGCCAGGACTGGATACGGCGCACCCAGGCTTCGGTCAGCGCGGTGCCGTAGTGCGCGTCGGCGGTCTCCAGGTGCCCCAGGGCAGATTCAGCGCACCGTCGAGGATGCGCTGCTTCGCGTTCTTGGCCATGGCTCCGACGTTACCAACCGGTTGGCGAAGCGCACCGGTGACCCACCTTTACTGGACCGATCGGTCAAGAACCGATACGGTCCCCCCGTGGCCAGGACCAAGGAATTCGACCCGGACGCGGCGCTCCAGTCAGCCCTCGAACTGTTCTGGCGGCGCGGCTACGAAGCGACCTCGATGTCGGACCTCGTGCAGCACCTCGGCATCGGCCGGGCCAGCATCTACGCCACCTTCGGCAACAAGCACGACCTGTACCTGAAGGCGCTGGACCGCTACAACGAGAACCGAGACCTGACCCTCCTGCACGAACTGTCCCAGCCGGGCCCGGCGCTGCCGGCCGTACGGGCGGTGGTACGGCGCTTCGCGGCCGAGGCGAGCAGCGAAGTCCAGCGCGGCAAGGGGTGTTTCGTCACCAACACGGCGGTCGAGCTGGGCGCGGGCGACCCGGCCGCGGCCGGCCGGGTGGGGGCGAGCTGGGACCACGTCGAGACCCTGCTGCACTCGGCGCTGGTACGGGCCCGCGCGCAGGGCGAGCTGCCCCCGGACCGTGATCCGCGGGCGCTCGCGCGGACGCTGCTGGTGCTGATGCAGGGCTTGCGGGTGGTCGGCAAGGCGTCGAGCGATCCGGGTCGGGTCGTGGACGCGGCCGAGCAGGCGCTGAAGCTGCTGGATTGAGGGGGCGGGCGCCTCGTATGTGGAACGAACAGTCAACAAGGGGAGTCGCCATCGTGACCGCACGCTTCACCGGCAGAGCCGTCCTCGTCACCGGCGCGGGTTCCGGCATCGGCCGTGAGATCGCACTCGCCTTCGCCGCCGAAGGGGCCTCGGTGGTCGCGGCCGGCCGCACCGCCGCACCGCTCGAAGAGACGGTCGCCCTGATCGAGGCGAAGGGCGGCAGGGCGGCAGCGATCACCGCGGACGTGAGCCGCTCCGAAGATGTCAGGAACCTGGTCCGCCGCACCGTCGACCGGTTCGGCAGCCTGGATGTCGCGGTCAACAACGCGGGCGTCTTCCGGGGCGGCGCCCCCGTCGCCGATCTGCCGGAGGAGGACTGGCGGACCCTGCTCGACATCAACGTCACCGGAGTCATGTTCAGCCTTCAGGCCGAGATCGCCCGGATGCGCACCCAGCCCGGCGGCGGAGCGATCATCAACATCGCCTCCAACCTGGGCGCACACCGCCGCGCCAAGGGCATGGCCGCGTACATCGCGAGCAAGGCGGCCGTCTCCGCGCTGACCCGCGCGGCCGCGCTGGACCACATCGCCGACGGGGTCCGCATCAACGCGGTGAGCCCCGGCCCGTCCGACACCGCGATGTCGCTGCGGCCCGGCGAGACCGACGCCGGGCGGGCGGCCCGGATGAAGGACGTGGCGCCGCTGGGACGGGTGTCCTCCACCGCCGAGATCGCGGCGGCGGTGCTGTACCTGGCCTCGCCGGATGCCGCCTCTGTGGTCGGCACCGACCTCGTCGTGGACGGAGGCGCGGCGGCCTGACGCGGGTCACCAGGGGACGACGCCCGCGTCCTCGAAGAACGACCCGCTCGGCCCGTCGTCGGGCAGGGTGGCGAGCCGGATCGCCGTGGCAGCACCCTGCTCGGGGGTGCGCGAGCCCGCGTGGCCGTTGAAGTCGGTGGCCACCAGGCCGGGACACATGGCGTTGATCAGGACGCCGGTACCGGCGAGCTGCCGGGCGTACTGCACGGTCATGCCGTTGAGGAACGTCTTCGACGGGGCATACGCCGCCATGATCGGCCCGACCTCGATGTCCGGGTCCGCCTGCCGGGTCAGGGAGCCGACGGAGCTGGAGACGTTGACGATGCGCGGCGCGGACGAGCGGCGCAGCAGGGGCAGCATCGCGTTGGTGACCCGGACGACGCCGAGGACGTTGGTGTCCACGACGGTGCGGAGCAGGTCGAGGTCGATCGTGGTCGGGTCCTGCGACCAGTTGGGCCCCATGTCGCCGGAGATGCCCGCGTTGTTGACCAGGACGTCCAAGCCTCCCGCACGCTGCTCGATCAGCGCCGCCGCCTCGGCCACGCTCCGGTCGTCGGTCACGTCCAGCGGCACCCCGAAGGCGTCCGCCCCGGTGGCCCGGAGCTTCTCGACGGCGGACTCGCGCCGCGCGTCGTCTCGGGCGCCGACGCCCACCCGGAAGCCGAGGGCCCCGAGGCCGGCCGCGATCTCGTACCCGATTCCCTTGTTCGCGCCGGTGACCAGCGCTGTCTTCGCTTCGCTCATGTATCGATGCTCGCTCGCGGAGCGGGGGTCGTGCCAACACCGATGCGGTGGGCTGTGATACCCGGCGGGTATCACCGGGTCTACGCTGGAGCCATGGAGGCATTGGACACCCGTGAGCTGCGGTATTTCATGGCCGTCGCGGAGGAGCTGCACTTCGGCCGCGCCGCCGAGCGGCTCGGCATCGCCCAGCCTCCCCTCTCGCGAGCGATCCAGCGGCTGGAGCGGCGCCTCGGGGTCCTGCTGCTGGCCCGCGACCGCCGGGGCGTCTCCCTGACCGGCGCCGGTGAGGTGCTGCTGCACGAGGGCCGCGTGGCGCTCGACGCGGCCACCGCCGCCGCCCGCCGTACCCGCCGCGCGGGGGACGCCGACGGTGCGGGCGCCACTCGTGACCGCCTGGTGCTGGCGGTGAAGGCCGCGGCCTCCCACGACCTGCTGCAGAAGCTGCTCGGCGCCTACGCGGCCGAGCCCGGCGCCGCCGAGATCGAGGTGCTGCCCAGCGGGATGTGCGAGCAGGAGGAGATGCTGCGCGACGGCCGCGCCGATGTGGCCCTGATGCACGCCCCTTTCAACTCCCTCGCCGGGTTCGACCACGAGGAGCTGATGAGCGAGGGCCAGATCGCCGTACTGCCCGCCGGGCACCCGCTCGCCGCCCGCGAGACCCTCAGCCTGGCCGACATCACCGATGTGCCCGGCCTGCCGCACGCCCGCTGGCCCCGCGACGGCTCGTATCCACCGGGGCCGGGCCCCGAGATCCACGACCAGACCCAGTTGGCCCAACTGATCGCACTGGGCCGCACGATGGCCGTCTTCCCCGAGTCCGCCCGCGCCTGGCTGTGGTCCGAGCACGCCGCCGTACCCCTCAGCGACGCGCCCCCGGTCGTCACCCACATCGCCTGGCCCGCGCACAGCCGCTCGGTCGCCCTGGCCGGTCTGATCCGTACGGCGACCCGGCTCTGACGGTGCCAGACTGGTCGTGTGACGGACCCGGACCAGCGGCTTGAGCAGACCATCATGCGCCTGCTGGAACAGCGCGCCGACACCTCCTCGATCTGCCCCTCCGACGCTGCCCGCGCGGCCTACGAGGGTGACGACGACGGCTGGCGGGACCTGATGGAACCGGTCCGCCGGGCGGCCTGGCGGCTGGTCGCGGCCGGTGAGGTCGAGGTGACCCGGTCCGGGCAGCCGGTCGAGGAGTCCGAGGCGCGCGGGCCCCTCCGTATCCGCCGCGCACGCCGGTAGCGCGCCCCCTCCTCCCGACGGGCCGGGGTCAAACTCCCCTCGGTTGCCCTACCGTTGGCTCATGGCGCTGCATCACCACAGTGACCGGCCGTGGCGTGTGCGAGTGGACGACGAGGAGGGCACGCCCTGCGGCGCCGGAGTGCTGCTGGACGACCGGCACGTGCTGACCTGCGCGCATGTGGTGCGGTACGCCGGGGCGGCACCCGGCGGCACCACGTCCCGCCTGCGGATCACCAGCGTGGCGTGCCGCCCGGAGTGGAGCCGTACCGCGTACGTGGCGCCGGGCACCTGGGTGCACGAACACGGCACGCAGCGCGGGGACGTGGCACTGCTCGAACTCGACGAGCCGGCCGGGTGCGGCATCCGGACCAGGCTGTGGAAGGCGCCCATCTCCGGCGGCACGGTCCAGGTGTACGGCTTCCCGCGGCACGCGCCGTTCGGCATGGGCGCCGACGCCCGGCTGGCGGGGTCCGGTCACCGGCAGGGCGAGTGGGGCCTGTTGAACCGGATGCGCGAGGGCGTCCCCTGGATCGAGCCGGGGTACTCCGGCGCCGGTGCGGTGGCGGTGGGCGGGGAGTTCGACGGCCATGTGATCGGCATCGTGGTGGCCGACTACGTCAATGGCGACGAGAAGGCGGCCTGGATGCTGCCGACCGAGACGATCCTCAGGTACCTCCCCACGATCGAGGAGTTCACCGGCGGCGACCGCAACGACGAACTGGGGCCCACACGCGGCGAGTTGCCCGCTGACGTACTCGGCGACCCGCTGCGGCTCGCGCTGACCCAGGAGCTCACCCGGCTGCTCGACAGCGGCTGGTCCGGCACCGCCGTCGTCGGCACCGGCGGCACGACCGCCGTGGGCGACTCCTGGCTGGTCCGGCTGGTGCGCACGGCCGACCCGGCGGCCCGCGTCGGTGTCACGGACGCCGAGCTGACCAACTCCCCCGGCGACACGGTCCTGGGGCTCGGCACCATCGACGCGGCCTACGACGCACGCGGCAGGTCGGTCGGCGACTTCGCCGGCTACCTCACCCGCCGCTTCGGGCTCCCCGGCGGCGACCCCGACGAGGTACGGCGGCAACTGCTGCGCCGCAGGCCACCCGCGTGCCTGGTGGTGGGCGGCGTCGACCGGGCCCAGGACCCCGAGGCCCTCATGGATCAGTTACTGGGCCGGCTGGCCGCCCGCGCCCGCCCGCGCGGCCTCCGTCTCGTCCTCGGCTTCGAGGGCACACCCCCGCCCGGCCTGGCCTACGACGTCTCCCTGGACCCCGAACCGCTGCGCGGGGACCCTGCTCGCAGCGTGAGCGCCGCCGAGGTCCAGGCGGCCCTCGGCCGGCTCGCCGTACAGGAGGAGGCCGCCTCCGCGCTCCAACTGGACTGGGGGGTGAAGTTCTTCGCCGCGCCACGGCTGCCGCCGCTGGCCGCGCCCCGCCTGCGGGT
>NZ_WWKH01001002.1:0-2736 GCF_009865595.1 Streptomyces sp. SID1328
GTGTCCCCCGAGGACGACACCCCCGCCGACGACGACCCCGACCTCGACGAATCCGCCCTCTCCGGCCGCGACCTGATCGTCCGCGAACTCGGCGCCACGGTCTTGGACGAGTTCTCCCACGACCAGTAAGGAGCGCGTGGCGGCTGCGGGTCCGCTGTGGCCGGTCGCGCAGTTCCCCGCGCCCCTGAGGTGGGGACAGCGGGAGTGGGCTGGAGGGCGTCGTGGCTCGTCGCGCCCCACGAGGCCCGGCTCGGCGAGCGGACCGACAAGGCATTTCGACCCACTTCCGCCATGCCGCCCCCCAGGGGCGCGGGGAACTGCGCGACAAGCCCCGTGGCCCCGCAGCCGCCCACCCGCAAGGCGTGCCTCGGCGAGTGAGCGGGCCCAGCTCTCCGGCCCACTCTCACCGCACCCACCCCAGGGGCGCGGGGAACTGCGCGATCAGCCACGACAGACCCGCAGCCGCCAACGAATTCACGCCCCCGATCCCGCCGCGCCCCGCCCCCGCCAGACCGCCTCGTAGGTTCCTACAACTTCCCCACCCCCCGACCTTCGGCAACCCAGCCGATAAGCTGACCCCCGTGAAGGTCCTCGTCATCGGCGGCGGCGCCCGCGAACACGCCCTGTGCCGCTCACTGTCCCTCGACCCCGACGTCACCGAAGTGCACTGCGCGCCAGGGAACGCGGGCATCGCCGAAGTGGCCCAGCAGCACCAGGTGGACGCGCTCGACGGCAAGGCTGTCGCGGCGCTGGCCACGGAGCTGGAGGCCGGCCTGGTCGTGATCGGCCCGGAGGCCCCGCTGGTGGCGGGCGTCGCCGATGCCGTGCGCGAGGCGGGGTTCCCGGTCTTCGGCCCGTCCCGCGAGGCAGCCGTGCTGGAGGGCTCGAAGGCGTTCGCGAAGGACGTCATGGCCACGGCCGGCGTGCCCACCGCGCGCTCGTACGTCTGCACCACCCCCGACGAGGTCGCCGAGGCGCTCGCCGCCTTCGGGGCGCCGTACGTCGTCAAGGACGACGGGCTGGCCGCGGGCAAGGGCGTCGTCGTCACCTCGGACGTCGAGGAGGCCAGGGCGCACGCGGCCGGGTGCGAGCGGGTGGTGATCGAGGAGTTCCTCGACGGCCCCGAGGTCTCGCTCTTCGCGGTGACGGACGGCGAGACGGTCGTACCGCTCCAGCCCGCGCAGGACTTCAAGCGCGCGCTCGACGGCGACGAGGGCCCCAACACCGGTGGCATGGGCGCGTACTCCCCACTGCCGTGGGCCGATCCGGAGCTGGTGGACGACGTGCTGCGCACGGTGCTCCAGCCGACCGTGGACGAGCTGCGCAGGCGCGGCACCCCCTTCTCCGGCCTGCTGTACGCGGGCCTGGCGATCACCTCGCGCGGGGTACGGGTCATCGAGTTCAACGCCCGCTTCGGCGACCCCGAGACCCAGGTCGTGCTGGCCCGCCTGAAGACCCCGCTCGCCTCGCTCCTGCTCGCCTCCGCCAACGGCACCCTCGCCGACCTGGAGCCGCTGCGCTGGAGCGAGGACGCGGCCGTCACCGTGGTCGTCGCCTCGCACAACTACCCCGGCACCCCGCGCACCGGCGACCCGATCACCGGCCTGGCCGAGGTGGCCGCCGAGGACGCCCCGCACGCCTACGTCCTGCACGCCGGGACGAAGCAGGACGGGAACACCGTCGTCAGCGCGGGCGGCCGCGTGCTGTCCGTCACGGCCACCGGCGGGGACCTCGCCGAGGCCCGCGAGCGGGCGTACCGCGCGGTGGCCCGGATCGGTCTCGACGGCTCGCACCACCGCACCGACATCGCGGCGAAGGCGGCAGACACGGCCACGACCATGGCGTGAAAGCCCCTCGCTCGACCTCAGGCCCCGGACCCCGAAATCCGGGGCCTGACCTTTGCCGTCTGTCACCCAGCTCTGACCAAGGCCATTCCATCGAGTGAGCAATGCGCTATCCGGCTGACGGGGGCCGGGGCCCCAACTATGGTGCGGCGCAAGCGGTCCGGCACTTGGCCCACCGGCATTGCGATGTCAGTGACGGGTGCCACAGTGGGGGAGTGGGCACCGCCAGGACAGCACGCGATCGGCAGGCAGGGGTTGAGCGTCGCGCATGACCGGAACCGGTGGGGAGCTGGGCGCCAGGGCCGCGCGTTCGCGCGCGCTGGCCGTGCTGCGGGTGCGCAGCAGGGCGCTGGCCGTGGCGCTGCTGCCCGCGGCCGCCGAGGTGATCCTGCTGACCGGCGCGGCCACCGGCCAGTTCACCGGCCGGGGCTGGGACACGGCCCGCTGGGTGGTGGGTGTCCTCGCCGTGCTGGTGCTGCTGGCGGCCGCCGGCATCGCCCTGGTCGTGGCCCGCGCGCGCCCCGCCGCGAGCCCCACGGTCCCGGTGTCCGAGCGCTCCGCCCCCGACCTGTACCGGATGGTGCGCGACCTGGCCGACCGGCTGGACGTGCCCGCGCCCTCCGCGATAGCGCTCACCCCGGACTGCGACAGCTGGCTCGAGGACCGTACGCACCCGGCGCACGTCCCGCCCGTCACCCGCGCGCACGACGAGCCGGTGGTCCCCGGCGCCCGCCCTGAGCGGCGGTTGGCCGTTCCGGCGCCGGTGCTGGTGATCGGGTCGCCCTTCCTGTGGTGGATGCGCGTCGCGGAACTGCGCGCGGTGCTCGCCCCGGTCGTCGCCGGTACGGGCCCGTCCGCGCAGCCCGACATAGCCGCCGCCCGCCGCTTCGTG
>NZ_WWKH01001003.1:0-2564 GCF_009865595.1 Streptomyces sp. SID1328
CGCTGGCCCGCCTGTCCGGCGACGCACCCGCGCTGCGCGAGGCCCTGGCGGCCTTCGAGGCCCTGGACGCCCGGCCGGCCGTGGCACGCACCCGCGCCGTGATGCGCGCCCAGGGGGTCCGCCCGATCCGGCGCGGCGCACGGGCGGCCACCCGGGCCAACCCGTACGGGCTGACCAACCGGGAGCTGGACGTCCTCAAGCTGCTGAACGAGGGCCTGTCGGACGCCGAGATCGCCGCCCGCCTCTACATCACGCCCAAGACCGCCGGGCACCACGTGGGCGCGGTACTGGCCAAGCTCGGCGTCCACACGCGTCACGACGCCGCCCGCAAACTGCACCCTCCCGAGCCGTGACAGGGGTTTTGTGATGAGCATCAGGAAAGCAGCGAGCCGGAACGCCGGTGCTGTGGCCGCGGCTTTCTGCGTTTGCTGCATCTCACTCGGTGCGTGGGGTGCACCCGGTGCAGCAGCGAGCGAATCGGGCGCCCGGTGGGAGAACTCGCCCACCGCAGCCGCGAATTCGGTGCCCCAGTGCTATGCGACGCGCGGTGCTCCGAAGGAGATCGTGTGCTACCGGCATTCGTGGAAGGCCGAGTACAGGCACGGCGACGTGGTCTATGTGCCCATACTCATCGAGGTCCCCAGGCCCGCACATCCGGCGTCCGTGGTGATCGTCGACCGCTTGGACGACATTCGTCCGAGCGGCACCTGACGCCATGCGGGCATGCGGGCCTACCGGGCATGCGGCGACTGTCTTACAGAGCGTCCTTCGAGGGCGTGACCGGAGTGCCCGCCTTACGGCAGGGCGGCTCGACGCTCCAGGCTGACTTGACTTAATGACGGTAGTAGTCTGACCTTGCTCACAGGCAGGGGGAGGACCGACCGTGGCACGCAGGGTAGGGGTCTACACCCGGATCTCGCGGGACGACGAGGGCGAGTCTCTGGGGGTCGCCAGGCAGCAACAGGACTGCGAACGCCTCGCGGACCTTCGATCGTGGCAGGTCGTGAAGACCTACGAGGACAACGACGTGTCGGCGTTCAAGCGCAACGTCGTCCGCGACGAGTTCGAGCTGATGCTGAGGGATCTCCGCGCCGGCCTCATTGACGGCATCGTGGCCTACGACTTGGACCGGCTCGCCCGGCAGCCGCGGGACCTGGAACGCCTCATCGAGATCTTCGACGAGCGACCCCGGTTGGAGTTCGCCACTGTCACGAACGACATCAACCTTGGATCGCCGGACGGTCGCACCATGGCCCGCATCATGGTCGCGTTCGCCAACAAGTCGTCACACGACGCGTCACGCCGGATCAAGCGCAAGCACCTGGAGTTGGCCCAACAGGGCAAGGACAGCGGTGGACCGGCGCCGTACGGCTGGAGCAAGGATGACCGCACCAAGGTCGACCCGGAGGCCGCCGAAGCCATCCGCGAGGCACAGCGCGAAGTTCTCGCCGGCGTCCGCATTGGAACCATCCGGACCCGATGGCAGCAAGAGGGCTTGGGCAACCCGCGCGCAGGTACCAAGCGCATGGCCCACCACCACGTCGAGCAGATCCTGACCAACCCCAGACTGGTCGGCTACCGGACGTACCACGGTGAAATCCTGGTAGGCGAAGACGGCGAACCGGTCAAGGGCAACTGGGAGCGGATCAACACCCTGGAAGAGTGGGAAGCTGTCTGCGCGGCCGTCGCCGAGCGGAAGGAGAAGCATCCCGGCAAGTCCCTCGCCCGTAAGTACCTGCTCTCAGGCATTGCCCGGTGCGGACTGTGCAAGACGAAGATTCGAGGGCAGATCAACAGTCGCTGGCAGCCAGGTTCGAAGGCCGCGAGATACGCGTACCAGTGCTCCGTGGTGAACGGCGGATGTGGCAAGGTCGGAAGGGTTGGAGAGCCCGTCGACAGGCTCATAGCCCAACTGGCACTCGAAGAACAGCGCGCGCGAGCAGCAGTAACCGCCGTTCCGGCCGATCGACGATGGGCGCGCGAGGACGAGTTGCAGCAGGTCTCCCAAGACATCGCCCAACTCGTGGATGCCGAACGCTCGAAACAGATCACGGTGGCCACCCTTTTGCAGCTCTTGCCGACTAAAGAGCGGCTGCGCGACGAACTCAAATTAGAGCGGGCCCGCTTCTACAAGGAGCAGAAGCAGGCCGAGGCCAAAGGCGATGCGGCGAACCTGACCGTCGAAGAGTTCTTTGCGCTGCCAGTCGAACGCCAACAAGAGATCGTGTTGCACAGCCTCTCAGCCGTGATCATTCACCCGGCCGGACGAGGACGCCGGAAGTTCGACCCCAGCCTGATCGAACCCGTCTGGCGGTGACGGTCAGGCCCGCCCCTGCAACACGAGGGCACGGCGTACCCACTCGTCATCCCGCTCAGGAGCACGGCGAAGGTGCATCCGCAGCCACTCATCAGTGCTCATGACCTCACGCTGAGCCGTCGCCTTACGGGACTTCGGGCTACTGGTCTGACTCATCAAGGGCACCTCCTGCCAGTTCTTCGCGAGCGATCTCGCGGTTGTGCTGGATGTCGCGGCGGATGTTGGCGGCGAGCCAGGATTCGCCGGG
>NZ_WWKH01001004.1:0-3240 GCF_009865595.1 Streptomyces sp. SID1328
CGAGCGGGGGTGCGCCGTCGTCACTCATGCCCCATCAGTACCGCGCCCACCCGGCGCTTGTCGACGCGGGTGCACGCCTTCAACTCGGCCGGTTTCAGGGCTTGTCGAAGTGCCGCCCGGCCTCGTCTCCGCGCCGGGTCTCGGCCCGCACCTCACGGGCAGCACACCCGGAACTCGAAGCGTCCGGTGCGGCGGGCCGGGCGCCGCATGACGCCTTTGCGCTCGCCCTCCTTGATCTCCACGACCTGATCGCAGGGAGGTCGACGTCCTGCAGCGCGTCCAGCACGCCCGTACGCTTGTGGAAGACACGCCTTCATACCAATTCGCGCCAGCCGTGGCGTTCCCGGCAGAACATGTTGATGGCGACGTCGAAGCACTCCGGGAAATTCGGTGCCCGGCGGCCGGATCCAGGGGAGATCACATGCCCGGCGATATCGAACGTGCCGCCCTGCGCGCCGCGGCTCAGGCCGCCGAGCAGGTCCTGTCGAACGTCGCCGAGCAGGCCGCACAGGCCGAGCGGCTCTACCCGCTGGACCCGTCCGCCCAGCGCGTCGCCGAGGTCGGGATGCTCACCGGTGCGTTGAGGGCCCTGCTGGACGCGGTGCGCCCCTTTACCGAGGAAGGCGAAGAAGACGGGCGGTGACCGGCGCTTTCGGCACCGGCGGCCCGGTTCGCACCGTCGTTTCGATCACCGTTTGGGGCAGTGCATGCGCGGTACCCGTGATGGGTTGCCGGATTGGAGGCGCCATGGACAGCGACGAGTTCATCCGTCTCGTCAGCGAGCGGGCGGGCGTGCCCGAGGAGCAGGCCAGGGAGCTGACCCGGGCCACGATGCTGACGCTGGGCGAGCGGATCACCGGCGGCGAGGCCAGGCACTTGGCCGGCGTCCTGCCCGCCGAGATCGCCCCGCCCCTGGTCCCACCGGAGGATGTCGCCCAGAAATTCGGCGTTGCCGAGTTCGTCCGGCGAGTGAGTGAGCGGGCGGGCGTCGGTGAGGCCGTGGCGCGCAGCAGCGTGGCGGCGGTTTTCAGGACTCTGAGAGAGGCCGTCCCCGGCACGGAGTTCGAGGATGTGATGTCGCAACTGCCGAACGAATTCCAGAACATCTAGCGTCGGACATCCCGGCGCCCGGAATGCGGCTGTGCGCACGACCGGGCGCAGGTGGCCGGTTTGCCGTGCCTGTGGCGCGGTACGACGCGAATTCCATCGACTTTACGGCAGGGGACTCGGCATGAGTACTCAGACGCCCCACATCAGCTCGCCCTCCCGTGTTCCGGCCCATGCCTCGCCGAGCGGGGACGGCATCGTCGTCGGAGCCGGCCCGGTGCAGGTGGATGCCTTCATCGACTTTCTGTGCCCGTTCTGCAAGCAGTTCGAAGGGAGGACCGGGCCGCTACTCGACGAGCTGGTGGCCGACGAGGCGATCAGTCTGGTCTACCACCCGATGGGTTTTCTCGACGGCTTGTCCACCACCCGGTACTCCTCCCGTGCCTCGGCGGCCTCGGGCTGCGCCTCCGACGGTGGCCACTTCATGGAGTACCTGTACGCGTTGTTCGCCAACCAGCCCCCCGAGGGCGGGCCGGGCCTGTCCGACGACGAACTGGTCGAGCTCGGCCTTGCGGTGGGACTGGCGGACAGCTCGTTCGCCGCGTGCGTCCGGCAGGGCGTCTACCTGGACTGGAGCTCCTACGTGACGGCGACGGCCGTCCAGCGGGGCGTGGGCGGAACGCCGACCGTGGCGGTCCAGGGGACCCCAGTGCCGGCCAGCCCCCAGACCATCCTTGTCGCGGTCCGTGCCGCCCTCGCCGATGCCGGAGGATGAGGCGCCCGGTCAGCAGTGGAGCGGTCCATGACGATCCGGGTGATGCCGTCGGTCCGTTCAGGGGGCGGTGACGGTGAAGGTGTCGACGGCCACGTCGAAGTGCTCGCGGGCCTCGCGCACCTTGCCGACCGGGGCCGAGACCCACACGTCGTACATCCGGCCGCCCTCCTCCCAGCACAGGTCGTAGGTGTGCCGGGCGCCCTCGGCGGGGGTGTAGCCGTTCCAGGTGAACTCCCAGAGGGCGGCGGGGTGTTTCTCGTGGCTGGTCTCGGTGACACGGCCGTCGCGGTAGCCGGGGTTGTTGTCCGCGCCCTCGGCCGCGAGGCGTTCCAGGACGGCGGCGGGGCCGCCCGGTTCCGGCGGGGAGATCTTGATGCCGAGGCGGAAGGTGCCCCCGGCGGAGAGGTAGAAGACGCGCTCGCCCTGCCGTTCACGGGTGAATCCGTCCGGCACGGCCAGGGCGAAACCGGCGGGGTCGCGGACGGTGCGGTAGCCGGAGGGCGCCCGGGTGCCGGTGGGGCCCGGTGTGCGGGAGGCGGAGGGGGCGCCGGGCGCGTCGTCCCCGCCGCCCCGGTTCTCGTGCAGCATCAGCACCGCCGCCGACACCGCGGCCCCGGCCACGGCGGCCACCAGCAGCGCGGCGATCAGCCTCGCCCGCCTCGGGGACGCCGGCCGGGCGGGACCCTGCGGTGGTTCGGGCGCGGCCGGCGGCGCGTCGGACCTGGTGCCGCGTACCGCGCCCAGCAGCCGGAGCGTGCGCGCGGCCGCGGGAACGCCGGACGCGGGGGGCATACGGCCGGTCTCCAGGTACGTACGCAGCATCCGCTCGGCGTCGGCCGCGCCGAGCCGCAGCTCGGGGTCGCGCTCCAGCAGGCCCCGGACGACGGGGAGCAGCGGGCCGGCCTCGGCGGGCGGCCGGATCTCGTCGGTGACGACGGCGTGCAGGATGCCGCCGAGCGAGTCGCGCCGGAAGGGCGACTCGCCGCTGAGCGCGGCGCACAGCAGCGCGCCCAGCGACCACAGGTCGGACGCGGGCCCGCCGCGCAGCCCCGACATCCGCTCCGGGGCGGTGTACTCGGGCGAGCCGACGAAGGAACCGGTCTCGGTGAGCGTCGTCGCGCCCGCCACCCGCGCGATGCCGAAGTCGGTGAGCACGACCCGGTCGGTACCCGACTCCAGCAGCACGTTGGCGGGCTTGATGTCCCGGTGCAGCACCCCGGCCGCGTGCGCGGTGGCCAGCGCGCTGAGCAGGTCGGCGCCGATCCGGGCGGCCTCGGCGGCGTCCAGCGGGCCGTCGGCGGCGATGCGCTCGGCGAGCGAGCAGCCGTCGATCAACTCCATGACGAGATAGGGGCGTTCCTCCTGCTCGACCACGTCGTGCACCACGATGATGTGCGGGTGCCGCAACTGCGCGACCG
>NZ_WWKH01001005.1:0-3206 GCF_009865595.1 Streptomyces sp. SID1328
ACGAGGAACCCGTGCGCGGCCTCGGCAGCCCGCTGGCCCGGCTGCGCAGCCGCACCGGTGTCGCCGCCGTCTGCGTCGTGCTCGGGCTCGGCCTCATCGGCGGTGCGCTGGCCGGGAGTTGGCTCACCGGCGAGGACGGCGACCGCACCGCGGACAGCGGCTTCGCCGCCGCCGGGTCGCTCTGGCACAACGTGCCCGTCGACCAGCTCTTCCCGCCCACCGTGCAGGGCACCGGCGCCGGACCCGGCGGAGCCGACCGGAGCTGGACCCGGATCGCGGTGGCCCCCGATACCGGCTGCGCGGGAGCCTTCGACCCGCTGCTGGCGCGCGCCCTCGCCCCCGTGGGCTGCGCCCGCCTGCTGCGCGCCACCTACACCGACGCCACCCGGACCCATGTCACCACCGTGGGACTGCTGTTCACCAAGGCCGACCCCGCAGCCATGGCCGGGCTCGCCGCCCGCTTCCGGAACGAGCGCCTGGACCGGCGCACCGACCTGCTGCCCCTGCCGTACGCCGCCAAGGGCACCCCCGCCGCCGGGTTCGGCGCGAAGCAGCGCGCGAGCTGGACGGTCAGCGTCCTCACCGACGCGCCCATCGTCGCCTTCGCCGTCTCCGGCTGGGCCGACGGCCGCACCGTCATCGCCCCCGAGCCCGCCGCGGACGCGGTGCGCTCCGGCGCCACCTCCGCACCCGCGCAGGCCGGGCTCGGCAACGAGGCCCAGGGGCTCGCCGACCGTATCCAGCGCAAGCTCCGCCAGACCGTCAGCCCGGCCACGGAGAAACCGTCATGAGGCGCCGTACCCGCACCGCGTCCAGTCTGCTGCTCGCGGCCGGTCTCGCCCTGCTCCCCGCCGCCACCGCCCACGCCGACTCCATCCGCGCCCAGCAGTGGGGACTGTCCGCGCTCCGTCTCGACGAGGCGTGGCGCACCACCCGGGGGCAGGGCGTCACCGTCGCCGTGCTCGACACGGGCGTGGAGGACGACCACCCCGACCTCACGGGCAACGTGCTGCCCGGCAAGGACATGGTCGGCTTCGGCGCCGGGCCCGGCGACCGCGCCTGGGCCCGGCACGGCACCGCCATGGCCGGGATCATCGCCGGTCACGGGCACGGGCCCGGCGACGGCGCCGGGATCATGGGCGTCGCGCCCAAGGCGAAGATCCTCCCCGTACGGGTCATCCTGGAGGACAAGGACCCCGCCCGCGCCAAGGCCCGCGTCACCCGCGGCAACGCCCTCGCGGACGGCATCCGCTGGGCCGCCGACCACGGCGCCGACGTCATCAACCTCTCCCTCGGCGACGACTCCGACTCCGCGCACCCCGAGGCCGGCGAGGACGAGGCCGTGCAGTACGCCCTCGGCAAGGGCGTCGTCGTGGTCGCCTCGGCGGGCAACGGCGGCGACAAGGGCGACCACGTCTCCTACCCGGCCGCCTACCCCGGCGTCATCGCCGTCGCCGCGGTCGACCGCTACGGCACCCGCGCCTCCTTCTCCACCCGCCGCTGGTACGCCGCCGTCAGCGCGCCCGGTGTGGACGTCGTCATCGCCGACCCCGACCACCGTTACTACGAGGGCTGGGGCACCTCGGCCGCCTCCGCCTTCGTCTCCGGCGCGGCGGCCCTGCTCAAGGCCGACCGCCCGAAGCTGACCCCGGCCCAGGTCAAGAAGGTGCTGGAGGACACCGCGCGGGACGCCCCCACGGGCGGCCGCGACGACTCCCGAGGCTTCGGCATGATCGATCCGGCCGCCGCCCTCAAGGCCGCCACGACCCTCGAGCCGGACACCCTCCGCCCCGCCACCTACGCCAGGAAGTACTTCGGCCCGGGCCCGGACACCTCCGGCTCCGCCTCCTCCGGCACCGGCTGGGCAGCCTGGTCGGCGGGCGCCACCGGCACCGCGCTCCTGGTCGCGGCGGCCGTGGTGATCCGGCGCGGCCGCAGGCCGGGCACCCTCGACTGATCACGCGGGGCCGGCGAACGCCCGCACCGCCGCCCGTGCCGCCGATTCCACCAGGGCGATGCCCTCCGCCCGGCTCGACGTGCCCTCGGTGAGGACCGCCAGCAGACGGTCGCCGTGGGCGCCCGACGCCCGGCCGACGCTGTGCACGACCCAGCGCCCGGTCGCGTCGCGCGGGAACCAGCCGTTCTTCAGCGCGCCGGGGCCCACCGCCGAGACACCCCATCGCTGGTCGGGCACCACGGAGGCCATCAGGGCGGTCAGGCAGGCGCGCGAGGCCGGGGTCAGGACGGGGGAGGGGGCGAACACGTGCCGGAGCAGGGTCAGCTGGTCCCGCGCCGTGGTGCGGGTCAGGCCCCAGTAGCCGCTCGTGCCGCCCACCGTCGCGGTGAGGCCGAGGCGGCGGTGGGCCGCGTCCAGGCCGGGGGCGCCGCCGATCCCGTGCCACAGCTCGGTCGCGGAGTCGTTGTCGCTCCGGCCGATCATCCGCGCGGCCCGCTCCCGCTCCGCCCCCGTCAGGTCCCGGCCCGTGTCCTGGGCGCCGAGCAGCAGCGCGGCCAGGATGCCGACCTTGACCACGCTCGCCGCGTCGAAGAAGCCGTCGCCGTACACCGCGCTCCGCCCGGAGCCCGGATCGAGCACCCCCGCCGACAGCCGGGCCCCCTCGGGGACCTCCACGCTCAGCGATTGCATCGACGCCTCCCGTCGGCTCGGTCCCGTACCGCCACCGATAGGGTCGGGAGCGTGGTGAACAAGAACATTCCCGACTCCGGGTTCTCCGACGACGACGGCTCCGCCGATCCCCGGCTGAGTGCCGCGCTCGCGGCCTGGGCGGAGGACCGCACGGCGCTCGGGCCCGTGCTGGAGGCGCTCAAGGGGGCCCGGCTGCTCGTGCCCGTCGTCGCCGTGCTCGGTGAGGTCGAGGTGGACAGTGAGGAGGGGCGCGAAGCTCCTCGGAAGGGCGGTGGTGGGCGACGGATGGGCGGCCTGCGCCGGGAGAAGACCAGCGACATGGCCGTTCCCACGCTCAAGGCCGCCGGGCGCACCGCGCTGCCCGCCTTCACCTCCACCGCGTCGCTCGCCCGCTGGGACCCCGCCGCCCGGCCGGTCGCCGTGCCGCTGCACCAGGCGCTCCAGGCCGCCGCGCACGAGAAGGCCGACACGGTCGTACTGGACCTCGCCGGGCCGGTGCCGTTCGAACTCACCGGTCCCGCGCTGCTCGCGCTGGCCGAGGGCCGCACCAGCGTGGACC
>NZ_WWKH01001006.1:0-2441 GCF_009865595.1 Streptomyces sp. SID1328
GGGGCCGAGGCGCTGGGCACGGGTGAGGAGTCGACGCGGCTCGCGGGCTTGTCCTCCTTCTGCGGCACCGGCAGCCAGGGCGCGTCGGAGCTGCCGGAGAGCAGGGTGACGCCGATGACGACGGCGTACCCCGCGCAGAGCCCGGCGACCAGCAGGCCGAGACGGCGGAAGGTACGGCTGCGGCGGCCGGACTCGTCCACGAACACCGGGCGGTCCGAGACGTCGGCGGACTCCGGGCCCTCGGCCGGGACGGAGTCGAGCTGGACGGTCACCTCGTGCGGATCGTGGGCCCCCGCGGCGGACCGGGTGGGCAGCAGCGCCGTCCGCTCGGTGCCGGACCGGTCGCCGGAGGGGCGGAACTCGGCCGCCGCGTCCGGGGTGCCGGAGCGCGGGAGCAGGGCAGTCGCGTCAGCCGCGGCGAGGGCGGCCGGGCCGCCCCGGAGGATCTCCGTCGCGGCGAACATGCGTGCGTCGGACGGGCGTACGACGCGCGGGAACGCGGCGCGTCCACCGCCCGGCCGGTCCCCGCGCGGTGGCGCCAGGTCGGCTTCCGCGACGGTTCCGGTTTCCGGAAAAGCCTGGGTCGACCCCCCTGTCACCTGCATGTCTCGTGCCGCTGAGGCCACGTCGGGCCATTCCGGTCGGCGTTCTTGCCGCCACTGTTCCATGTGCGCGCATCCCCCCACGGGACTGTTCCGGGGAGCGCCGGCGACCCCGAGCACGCGCCGGCCGGACCAGGCCCCCACCCGGTCCGAGCGCCCCCCTCTACCCCAGTGCTCGGGCCCCCGAATGTAGCGCAAGGTGAGTTCGCGTGTGCTCGGAGTGTCAGAACGGGCGGCTCATCACCTCGAAATCGGTGGCCGGAATCCATCGGTCACCGGGCGGCGAAAGCCACCTTTCGGTGCGCGCCAGCTCGGCCGCCGCCGCCTTCAGCGCGTCCAGCGCGGGATGGACCAGCCCCTTCCGCCACACCAGCGAGACGGGCGAAAGCGGAACCGGATCGACCAGCGGCCGAAGCGCCGCGCCTGACATGGCCGGAAAATCCACCACCGCGAGCACCGGCATCCGGCTCGCCGCCATCACCCGGGAGAACTCCTCGGCGCCGAGAACCACCGGATGGGGTGGCGCGAGCCGGATGCCGCGTCCCTCGAAGAGCTGACGCGCCAGCTCGGTCCACTCCCGCGTACCGGGGTTGCCCGCGCCGGCGTACACCGTCTCCCCGGCGAGCGCCCCGAGCGGCACCTCGGGCAGCTCGGCCAGCGGGTGGTCCTCGGGCAGCAGGACCGCCATCTGCTCGTAGCGCACGGGCTGTTGGGCGAGGCCGGAGCGCAGCGCCGGGTCGAGACCGGCGTAGCGGCCGAAGGAGACGTCCAGCCGACCGGCGAGCAGGGCGGCCGCCGCTCCGGTGAGCCCGCGCTCGTAGCGGGCCAACAGCTCGCACCCGGCGGCCAGCTCACGGGCCCGGAGCAGCACCCGGTGGGCGGTGAGGGGGCCTTCGGAGTTGACGTCGACCAGCAGCGGGCGGGCGGTGCCGAAGGCGGCGAGGAGGTCGTCCTGGGCGGCGAGCACCCGCCGGGCGTGCGGCAGCAGCCGCTCGCCGTCCGCGGTGAGCGTCACCTGCCGGGTGGTACGGACGAACAGCTCGGCACCCAGCTCCCGTTCGAGCCGCCGTACGTCCCGGCTGAGCGCCTGCTGGGCGACGTAGAGCCGGGCGGCGGCGCGGGTGAAGTGCAGTTCCTCGGCCACGGCCACGAAGGCGCGCAGCAGCCGGGGTTCGATCGCGGGAGGCATGGCGGCGAACTTACAACGCGGGCGCGTGAATCGGGGCGGAACAGGTGTTGGACCGGCGTCCGCCGCACGGGAGAGCGTGAGCGGCATGTCCACGCAGAGCGCACCCGCCTACCGCCGTCTCTTCGCCCGCCCCGGCGCCCTCGCCTTCACCGCCGGCAACCTGCTCGCCCGCCTCCCGGTGGGCATGGCCGGGGTGAGCGCGGTGGTGATGATCGCCGGTGCGCGCGGCTCGTACGCCCTGGCCGGTGCGGTGAGCGCGACCGGGCTGGTGGCGAGCGGGCTCGCGGGCCCCTGGCTGGCCCGGCTGGTCGACCGTTACGGACAGGCCCGGGTCGCCCGGCCCGCGACCCTGGTGGCGGTGCTCGGCGCCCTGGCCCTGCTGTTGTGCGTGCGGTACGACGCCCCCGACTGGACGCTCTTCGCCGCGTACGCCTCCTGGGCGGCCACGCCCAACGTCGGCGGGCTGTCCCGCGCCCGCTGGGCCCATCTGCTGCGGGACGACCCGGACGCCCGGCACACCGCGAATTCCTTCGAGCAGGCCGCCGACGAGCTGTGCTTCATGCTGGGCCCGGCTCTGGCGTCCTTCCTGACCGGCACCTTCTTCCCCGAGGCGGGCACCCTCGCCGGGGCCGCGCTGCTGGCGGCCGGAA
>NZ_WWKH01001007.1:0-4107 GCF_009865595.1 Streptomyces sp. SID1328
CAGGCCGGGGTCGGCCAGCGGGTTGCGGGTGAGCGCCTGGAGCACCGCGCCGGACAGCCCGAACGCGGCCCCGGCCAGCAGACCGAGGACGGTCCGGGAGATCCGGTCCCGTACGACGATGTCGGCGTAGGTCCCGCTGTCGTGGAACAGCCCGTGCCAGACGAGGTCCGGCGCCAGCGATTTGGCGCCGACTCCGATACTCGCCATGGCGACGAACGCCAGCAGCGCGACGGCCAGGAGCAGCCCGAGGGCGCGCGCCAGCTGTCGCTTCGGGGGCGCGGGGGCGGTTTCCGCGCGCTGTTCCGGACGACTCTCGACCAACACCCGGTTAGGTTAGCCTATCCTCCTATTCGGTCTCGATCCCGCCCAGCTGGCGGAGTCTCAAAGTCCCAGCCTGGCCAGCGCCTTCTCCGCGTCCAGCGCGCAAGTGCCGTCCCCGGCCGCCGTCCAGGCCGCCGCGCACAGCGCCCGCAGACCGTCCAGCTCGGCCCCCTCGCCCGACAGCTCCAGGTGGCCCGGACCGGCCGTGGCGGTCCAGCCCCCGCAGCGGAAGCCCCCGCCGTCCTCCGTCACCT
The DNA here is from genome assembly GCF_009865595.1 of Streptomyces sp. SID1328. Taxonomy (NCBI): domain Bacteria; kingdom Bacillati; phylum Actinomycetota; class Actinomycetes; order Kitasatosporales; family Streptomycetaceae; genus Streptomyces; species Streptomyces sp. SID1328. The sequence continues at coordinate 576 of NZ_WWKH01001007.1, forward strand.
CCGGCTGACCGGTGAGCAGGCCGCGTAGATCGGCGTCGACATAGGTCGGCCGGTGCTGCGGGGGCGCGGCGAGCAGCTGGGCGCCGTCGGTGACGCCGGTCAGCACCAGCAGCGAGTCGACCTCGCCGTTGTAGGCACCCTCGATGTCGGTGTCCAGCCGGTCCCCGACCACCAGCGGCCGCTTGGCGCCGGTGCGCAGGATGGTCTCCTTGTGCATCGGGGGCAACGGCTTGCCCGCCACCTGCGGCTCGGCACCGGTCGCGATCCGGACGACCTGTACGGCCGCGCCGTTGCCCGGCGCGATGCCCCGCCCGCTCGGGATGGTCAGGTCGGTGTTGGACGCGAACCACGGCACCCCGCGCGCCACCGCGTACGACGCCTCCGCGAACCGCCCCCACGGGAAGTCCGGGCCGCCGTAACCCTGCGCCACCGCCGCCGGGTCGTCGTCCGCCGAGTCCACCGGGGTCAGCCCGCGCTCGCGCAGCGCCACCCGCAGCCCCTCGCCGCCGATCACCAGCACCTTCGCCCCGGCCGGCACCTGCTCGCTGATCAGCCGCGCCACCGCCTGCGCGGAGGTGATCACGTCCGCCGCACCCGTCGGTATGCCCAGCTCGGTCAGGTGCCCGGCCACCGCGTCCGGGGTGCGCAGCGCGTTGTTGGTGACATACGCGAGGTGCATGCCGTCGGCACGGGCTTCGGCCAGCGAGTCCACGGCGTGCGCGATGGCCTCACCGCCCGCGTACACCACCCCGTCCAGGTCGAGCAGCGCCGTGTCGTACGCCTCGTGCAGGGGCCGCTCGCTGCCCTCGGGGCTCGTCCTGACGCTCCGGCTCATCCGTATCGCTCCTCGTTCGACGCTCTTTCCCCCGATCATCCCGCAACGCGCCCGCACACGTACGATGCCGGGATGAACATCGCAGGTCACTCGGAAGCAATGGCGCCCCGAGGTCTGGAACTCACCCCGTTCCGCGGCCTTCGTTACGACCCCGAACGGGTCGGCAGCCTGGCCTCCGTCACCTCCCCGCCGTACGACGTGGTGGTACGCCCCGACGGCCTGCACCACCTCCAGGACGCCGACCCGTACAACATCGTCCGGCTGATCCTGCCGCAGGCCGACACGCCCGACATCCGCAACGAACAGGCCGCCGACACCCTGCGCCGCTGGCTCGCCTCGGGCATCCTCGCCCCCGACCCGGTCCCCGCCCTGTACGTGTACGAGCAGCAGGACGTGGACGGACTGCTCCAGCGCGGTGTCATCGGCGCCCTGCGCGTCTCGGAACCGGAGGACGGCGTCGTCCTCCCGCACGAGGACGTGATGGACCCGGTGGTCGCCGACCGGGCCGGCCTGATGCGCGCCACCCGCGCCAACCTGGAACCCCTGCTGCTGACCTACCGCGGCGACGGCGCCACCTCCGAGGTCGTCGAGCGCACGGCGAAGCTCCCGCCCCTGCTGACGACTACCACCGAGGACGGTGTACGGCACCGCCTGTGGAACCTCACCGACCCGGCCGAGCTGGCCCTCGTCCGCGAGGGCCTCGCCCACCACCAGGCCCTCATCGCCGACGGCCACCACCGCTGGGCCACCTACCGCCTGCTCCGCGCGGAGCAGCCCTCCCCCGGCCCCTGGGACCTGGGCCTGGTCCTGCTGGTCGACACCGTCCGCTACCCGCTGCGCGTCCGCGCCATCCACCGCCTGCTGCACGGCCTGCCGGTGGCGGACGCCCTGGCCGCCGTGGGCGACCTGTTCCGGGTACGGCACCTCGCGGTCCCGCTGCCCGAGGCGCTGGAGGCGCTCGCGGAGGCGGCCAACGAGGGCAACGCCTTCCTGCTGGCGGGAGACGGCGGCTTCCACCTGCTGGACCGACCGGACCCGGCCCTGCTGGACCGTACGGTCCCGGCCGGCCACCCGCCCGCCTGGCGCTCCCTGGACGCGACGGTCCTGCACGCCGTGCTCCTCGAGCACGTCTGGCGCATCCCCGAGGACTCCCCCGCGCACATCGCCTACATCCACGACACGGCTGCCACCGTCGACAAGGCGGAACGCGGCGGGGGCACGGCGGTGCTGCTGCACCCGGTACGCGAGGAGGTCGTGCGCGAGCTGGCCCGGCAGGGGGTGACGATGCCGCGCAAGTCGACATCGTTCGGCCCGAAGCCGGCGTCGGGGCTGGTGCTGCGGATGGTGGACATCTGAGGACCGCTCCGGCTGGTTCCGGACACGAAAAAAGGGCGGGACCGCTGGGGTCCCGCCCTTCATCCGTGTGCTGCCACGCCGCCGGGATCAGTCCTCGGTGGTGTCCTTGATCTGGACGATCTTCGGCTGGTCGGCCTCGGACGCTTCCTCGTCCGTCGGCTCGTCCTTGTCCTCGTCCTCGGGCTCGTCCTCGGGCTCATCGTCCGTGGTGGTGTTCTCGTCCACCGCGACCGTCACCACGGTCTCGGTCTCCGCGTCGTCCTCGTCCATCGCGTCGACGAACTCGACACCGTCCAGCTCGGCCAGCCGGTCGGAGGCGTCGGTGCTGCCGTCGCGGTCGGCCTCGACGGCCTTGGCGAACCACTCCCGCGCCTCGCCCTCCCGGCCGGCGGCCAGCAGGGCGTCCGCGTAGGCGTAGCGCAGACGGGCGGTCCAGGGCTGGATGGAGTTGGAGGCCAGCTCCGAGCTCTGGAGGGTGACGATGGCCGCGTCGAGCTGGTCCATGTCACGCCGGGCACCGGCGGCGACGAGCCGCATCTCGACCTGGCCGGCCTTGTCCAGCTTCTGCACCTCGGGGGCACCGGCCATGTCCAGCGCCTTCTCGGGACGCCCGAGCCCCCGCTCGCAGTCGGCCATCACGGGCCACAGCTCGGTGTTGCCGGTCATCCGGCGGGCGGCACGGAACTCGGCCAGGGCCTCGCTGTACTTCTGGGTCGCGTAGGCGGCGAAACCGGCGGCCTCACGGACCGCCGCGACACGGGACGCCAGACGCAGGGCCACCCTGGAGTAGCCGTAAGCGCCTTCGGGGTCCTCGTCGATGAGCCGGGCGACCATCACCAGGTTCCTGGCGACGTCCTCGGCGAGCGTCTTCGGGAGGCTCTGCAGCTCCTGGCGGACGTCCTTGTCGATCTCGTCACCGGTGACGTCGTCCGGGATCGGAAGGCGCTTGATCGGCTCGCGGTCGCGGTCCCGCTCGTCACGGCCCCGGTATCCACCGCGGTCGTCCCGGCGGTCGTCACGGCCCCGGTACCCACCGCGCTCGCCCGGCCGGGCGCCACGGTCGTCACGGCCCCGGTATCCCCCACGGTCGCCGCCACGGTCGTCCCGGCCACGGAAACCGCCCCGGTCACCACCACGGCTGTCGTCCCGACGGAACCCACCACGGTCGCCGCCACCACGGCGGTCGTCGTCGCGGCGGAAGGACGGACGGTCGCCCGAGCGCTCGTCACGGCGGAACGACGGGCGGTCGCCGCCACGGTCATCGCGACCACGGAACCCGCCACGGTCGTCGCCACGGCGGTCATCACGACGGTCGTCGCGGCGGAAGTCACCACGGCTGTC
>NZ_WWKH01001008.1:0-40049 GCF_009865595.1 Streptomyces sp. SID1328
GGCACCCCGGCGGCCCCCGCCACCACCGGAATCACCGAGGCCCCCAGCAGCGCCAGCACCAGCCCCGCCACGAGCGCCCACCACTCGGCACCCGCCCGTTCGTGCAGCCGCCGCAGCTCACCGAGACCCCGCTCCCAAGGCGTCAGCACGCGCTCCGCCACTCCACCGCCCGCGAACAGCAGCCTCGCCCGCCGCACCCCCTGATGACGGGCGTTCACCACCCAGGCCACACCGCCGGCACCGGCCAGCCCCGCACCCAACACCATGTCTCCGACACCGACATCAGCCATGGCCAGCCCCCTCACTCCAGTCGCGCGGCCGCCGCAGCTGACCGAGGCCCCGCACCCAGGGCGTCGGCCCGGCGTCCATCACCCCGCCGCCCGCGAACAGCGGCCCCGCAGTCAGCACCGCGTCTGCCACCCCGACCTCAGCCATCGCCGGCCCCCACTCCCCCAGTCCCCTCGGACAACAGCCCCCGCAGCCGCTCCCACCCGCGCTCCGGCACGAAGCCCCGCTCGCCCCACCGCAGCGCCGGTACCGTCCGGACCAGCCCCGAGTTGTCCCGCTCCAGGACATGGACCTCCGCGATCCGGCGTCGCCCAGCCCGGTCCCGTACCAGGTGGATGACGACCGAGAGCGCGGCCGACAACTGGCTGTGCAGCGCGGCCCGGTCGAGGCCGGCCGCCGTGCCCAGGGCCTCCAGGCGGGCCGGCACGTCGGCGGCCGCGTTGGCGTGCACAGTGCCGCAGCCGCCCTCGTGGCCGGTGTTGAGCGCGGCCAGCAGATGCACCACCTCGGGGCCGCGCACCTCCCCGACGACCAGCCGGTCGGGCCGCATCCGCAGCGCCTGCCGGACCAGGTCCTCCAGCGTCACCAGTCCGGCGCCCTCCTGGTTCGCGGGGCGGGTCTCCAGCCGGACCACATGCGGGTGGTCGGGCCGCAGCTCGGCCGAGTCCTCGGCCAGCACGATCCGTTCACCGGGGCCGACCAGCCCGAGCAGTGCGCTCAGCAGCGTCGTCTTGCCGGTGCCGGTCCCCCCGCTGACGAGGAAAGACAGCCGCGCCCCCACCAGCGCCCGCAGCAGCCCCGCTCCGCCCGGCGGCAGCGTGCCCGCGCGGGCCAGCTCGGCGAGGGTGAAGGCGCGGGGCCGGACCACGCGCAGGGACAGGCAGGTGCAGCCGACCGCCACCGGTGGCAGCACCGCGTGCAGCCGGGTCCCGTCGGGAAGGCGGGCGTCAGCCCAGGGCCGGGCGTCGTCCAGGCGGCGTCCGGCGACGGCGGCCAGCCGTTGCGCGAGCCGTCGGACCGCCGGGGCGTCGGGGAAGGTGACCGGGGTCAGTTCCAGGCCGCCGCCCCGGTCGACCCACACCCGGTCCGGCGCGGTGACCAGCACGTCGGTGACGCTCGGGTCGGCCAGCAGCGGCTCCAGCGGGCCGGAGCCGACGAGTTCGGAGCGCAGGTGCTCGGCCGCGCCCAGGACCTCGGCGTCGCCCAGCACCCGCCCCTGTTCGCGCAGCGCCTGCGCCACACGCGCGGGCGTGGGTTCGGCGCCGCTCTCGGCGAGGCTGCGCCGGACCCCGTCGAGGAGGGCCGCGCCGTCGGCCCGGTCGAGTCCGGGAAGCGTCATCGCGGACCTCCCGTCTCGGTCAGCGCCTGCTCCCAGAAGGCGGTGCAGAACCGGGACAGCGGGCCGCGTCCGGTCGCGCCCGGCGGTCTGGCGGTGCCCCGGGGCCGGAGCAGCGCGGGGTCGAGGGGCACGGTGCCGATCAGCGGGAGCCCGAGCAGCCGGGCCACCTCGTCCTCGTCCAGCCCCGGCCCGTACGGCGCCCTGACCGCGACCCGCAGGTCCCGCACGACCATGCCCATGGCGGAGGCGACCCGGCCGGCCGCGGCCAGCGCGCGCAGCTCCGCCGGAACGACGAGCACCGCCATGTCGAGCTGGGCCAGGGCTTCCGCGACACCGTCGTCCAGGCGGCGCGGGAGGTCGACGACCACCGTGCCCCCGCGCCGCCGGGCGGCGGCGAGCACCGCGCGGACGGCCTGGGGCGGCACCCCCACGCAGTCGCCGCGGTCCCAGCTCAGCACGCGCAGCGCGTGCAGTTCGGGCAGGGATTCCTCCAGGGCGCCGCCGCCGACTCTGCCGCGTGAGGCGGCGAAGGCGGGCCAGCGGAGCCCTTCCGCGGTCTCGCCGCCGAGGAGCACATCGAGTCCGCCACCGAGTGGGTCGGCGTCCACGAGGAGGGTGCGCAGACCCTGGTGGGCGGAGGTGACGGCGAGGGCACAGGCCAGGGTGGAGGCCCCGGCGCCGCCCCGGCCGCCGATGACACCGACGGTGAGGGCCGGGCGGCCGACGCCCTCCGCCACGTCGGCGATGCGGTCGATGAGCCACTGCTCGCCGTCGGGCAGCATCAGCACATGGTCGGCGCCGATCCCGACCGCGCGTTTCCACACGTCCGGGTCGTCCTGGTCACGGCCGACCAGGACCACTCCACGCCGCCGCGCGGCTCCGCGCACCCGGCGGGCGGCGTCGTCCCCGACCAGGACGAGCGGCGCGCCGTCCCATCCTCCACCGTGGTCCGGGACGCCGTGGTGGACTTCCGGTGTGGCGCCGGCCGCCGCGCACAGGCGCAGCAGATCGTCGAGCAGCGCCGCGTCCTCGGTGACGATGAGCGGCCGTCCCGGTCGTCCGGCCGTGGCCGGAGGCGGATCGTGCGCGACGGTTCCGGTCATGGGGTGCCCCCTTCACTGTGATTTCCGCGCCGCTCTCTCGGCCGCGCGATTCCCAAGATGTGGAGAACCGGTAAAGGTCTCCATATGAACGGCCGACAGAAACCGGCCAGACACACTCCGCATTGCGATCCGGCCATGAACGGGCCCGGATCAGGAGCGCTGGAATCACGATGGGGCTAACCGCGAAATCGTGTGGATCTTGGTCAAAAACTGTGGACGGCCGAGCGCCTGTGAATAACTTCGTCACTCATCCCGGTGACGTGGACACGCACTGTGTACGAGTTTCCGAGCGCACCCTCATGATTACCGTACGTAATCAAGCATGAGCATGACGAAAGGGCGGCCGCAGCCGCCCAGTGCCGGTTCCGTACCGGCTGGAAGAGGGGAGAAAACGCGTCCGGACATGCGACGACCCCCGCCGGGGGGGAGAGCGGGGGTCGTCCCCACGGCCGACTCGGGGGGGGAGGAGTCGGGCCGGGGTTAGCACGGTCGCGAACGATCCGTGACTTCCATGGTGTACCCGAGAGGCCTCTCAGGCAAACCCACACGCCCCACCTTACGCCGAATGGTGGGCGCCTATGCTCAGGGACGTGGAAAACCACTCCTTGCCTCGCGCAGCGGCCTTCTTCGACCTGGACAAGACGGTCATTGCGAAGTCCAGCACGCTCACCTTCAGCAAGTCCTTCTACCAAGGCGGACTGATCAACCGCAGAGCGGCCTTGCGCACCGCATATGCCCAGTTCGTCTTCCTGGCCGGCGGTTTGGACCATGACCAGATGGAGCGCATGCGGGAGTACCTCTCCACGCTCTGCAGGGGCTGGAACGTGCGCCAGGTCAAGGAAATCGTGGCCGAGACCCTGCACGACCTGATCGACCCGATCATCTACGACGAGGCCGCCTCGCTGATCGAGGAACACCACACGGCGGGCCGGGACGTCGTGATCGTGTCCACGTCCGGCGCGGAGGTCGTGGAGCCGATCGGCGAGCTGCTCGGCGCCGACCGGGTGGTGGCCACCCGACTGGTGGTCGGCGAGGACGGCTGCTTCACCGGCGAGGTGGAGTACTACGCGTACGGCCCCACCAAGGCCGAGGCGATCCGTGAGCTGGCCGCCTCCGAGGGGTACGACCTCGACCGCAGCTTCGCCTACAGCGACTCCGCCACCGACCTGCCGATGCTCCAGGCCGTCGGCCACCCGCACGCCGTCAACCCCGACCGCACACTGCGCCGGGAAGCGGTCTCGCGCGGCTGGCCGGTGCTGGAGTTCCGCAAGCCGGTGCGGCTCAAGCAGCGCCTGCCCTCGCTGCACGCACCCCGCCCGGCGGTCGTCGCGGCGGCGGCGCTGGGCGCGGCGGCCGCGACCGCGGGCCTCGTCTGGTACGCGAGCAAGCGCCGGGGCGCGACCGCCTGACAAGAACTCAGCGGCGTCCGATTCATCCCTGTTTGAACCTAAAAGTAAAGAAGTTCAGCCAGGGGTTTCGCTCGTCTCATGGTTGCAGTACAAAGGTTTTACGGCCTGCGGGACCTGAGGACATCCGAGAGGATTCCCTACCACTGCGCATCTGGGCCCCACGGACCTCGCATGAACACCCGGCACCCACGCGACGTCGGACCGTCGATTACGGGCCTGCTGCACCAGGGGCGGGCAAAGACCCCGACCTGATGAGCAACATATCGAGGACGCTTGGTAACCCGGTGAACATGCCAGCGGCGGTACGAGGACTCCTCGTACCGCCGCAACCCTGTCCCGGCGATCAGGCCGCTCCGCGCTGGAGGGCCTCGCAGACCGCCGTCGACTCGCGTGCGCCCAGCTCGACCGCGCGCCCGCAGTGGGCGATCCAGGCCGCCATGCCCCCGGGGGTGCCGGAGACATAGCCGTCGAGCGCGGCGAGGTAGGAGGCGCGGCCCAGTTCGGCGTGGCCGACCTCGGCCGGGCACACCGACTTCGGGTCCAGGCCGCTGCCGATCAGGACGATGCGCTCAGCCGCGCGCGCCACCAGGCCGTTGTGGGAGGTGAAGGGGCGCAGCGCGAGGATCTCGCCGTGCACCACGGCGGCCGTCACCAGCGCGGGCGCGGACGATCCGGCGATGATCAGCTCCGCGAGGCCGTCCAGGCGTCCGGACACCTCCGGGGCGTCCGGCAGCGGCAGCTCGATGAGGGGCTCGTCGGCGAGTTCGCCCGCCTGGCGCGGCCGGCCGACCTCGTCGGTGTCGCTCGCGGCGGCCACCATGTGCAGCCGGGCCAGCACCCGCAGCGGGGACTGCCGCCAGATGGACAGCAGTTGCCCGGCCTCGGCGGTGAGCCGGAGGGCCGCGCCCATGACGCGCGCCTCGTCGCCGGTGCTGAAGTCGGTGCGGCGCCGCACCTCCTCCAGGGCCCAGTCGGCGCCGGACAGCGCCGCCGAGCCGCGGGCGCCGCGCAGGGCCGCCTCGGAGGTGATGGTGTTGCTGCGACGGCGCATGATCCGGTGCCCGTACACCCGGTCCACGGCCTTGCGCACGGACTCCACGGAGTCGGCCACGCCGGGCAGCGAGCCCAGGGCCGCGAGCGGATCTGCGGTCGCTCCTGTCGTACTCATGAGGTCGACCCTACGCGCCCGCGCCGCCGGCCGACCGGCGCCCCTTCTTCGGCCCTCACACCCCTCGAAGGAGTGACGTTCACCTTCTTCCTGGCACATACAGCTACGAGCTGACTACCCTTCGTGAACATGAAAATTGCTTTCGTCGGGAAGGGCGGCAGCGGCAAGACCACGCTCTCCTCCCTCTTCATCCGCCATCTCGTCGCCGCCGGAGCCCCGGTGGTCGCGATCGACGCGGACATCAACCAGCACCTCGGACCCGCCCTCGGCCTCGACGAGGACGAGGCGGCGGCGCTGCCCGCCATGGGCGACCGGCTGCCGCTGATCAAGGACCATCTGCGCGGCTCCAACCCGCGCATCGCCTCGGCCGAGACGATGATCAAGACCACCCCGCCCGGCTCGGGCTCCCGGCTGGTCCGGATCAGCGAGCCCGACGCGATCTACGACGCCTGCGCGCGCCCGGTGGAACTCGACGGCGGTGCCGTCCGTTTGATGGTCACCGGCCCCTTCACCGAAGCCGACCTGGGTGTCGCCTGCTACCACTCCAAGACCGGAGCGGTGGAGCTGTTCCTGAACCACCTCGTCGACGGCCCCGGCGAGTACGTGGTGGTGGACATGACCGCCGGCTCGGACTCCTTCGCCTCCGGCATGTTCACCCGCTTCGACATGACGTTCCTCGTCGCCGAGCCGACCCGGAAGGGGATCTCCGTCTACCGCCAGTACAAGGAGTACGCCCGCGACTTCGGCGTCACGCTGAAGGTCGTCGGCAACAAGGTCCAGGGTCCGGACGACGTCGACTTCCTGCGCGAGGAGGTGGGGGACGACCTGCTGGTGACGGTCGGGCACTCCGACTGGGTGCGCGCCATGGAGAAGGGGCGTCCGCCCCGCTTCGCCCTGCTGGAGGACGGCAACGTCCGCGCGCTGGAGACGCTCCGGGCCGCCGCCGACGCGACGTACGGGCTGCGGGACTGGGAGCGGTACACCCGGCAGATGGTCCACTTCCATCTGCGCAACGCCCAGTCGTGGGGCAACGAGCGCACCGGGGCCGACCTGGCGGCGCAGATCGACCCCGGCTTCGTGCTCGGTGAAGGCGTGGCGACTCCCGTCTGACGCCTGCCGCTCGGCACCTCGTGCCCGACGCCTACTGCTTGGCGGCCGGCGCTCCGGGGATGCCCTTCGGCGCCGGGGCCGGGAGGCCGGAGAGCAGGGACGCCCAGCCCTGCTTGGGCGCCTCGCCCACCTCGAGGGTGCGCAGCTTGGCCAGGGTCTGCGGGTCCTGGGCGTCCAGCCAGTCGGTCAGCTCGTGGAACGAGACGCAGCGGACGTCGGGCTTGTTGCACACGTTCTTGACGACGTCCTCGATGGCGCGCATGTACGTGCCGCCGTTCCAGGACTCGAAGTGGTTGCCGATGATCAGCGGCGCGCGGTTGCCGTCGTAGGCGCGGTCGAAGCCCCTGAGGAGGCCGTCGCGCATCTCGTCGCCCCAGAGGGCGAACTTGTCGGGGTCGCCCTGGGTCCGGGTGCCGGACTGGTTGACCATGAAGTTGTAGTCCATGGTGAGCTGCTCGAAGGTGTGGCCGGGGAAGGGCACGAGCTGCATGGACAGGTCCCAGAGACCTTCCCTCTTCTTCGGCCAGACCTGGTTGTTGACGCCGCTGGAGTCGTAGCGGAAGCCCATCTGGCTCGCCGCCTTGACGAAGTTCTTCTGCCCTTCCAGGCAGGGGGTGCGGGCGCCGATGAGTTCCTTGTCGTAGTCGAAGGGCAGCGGCGAGGACTTCTTCAGGCCCGAGTTGGTCTTCCAGGTCTTCACGAACTCCTTGGCCTGGCTGATCTCGCTCTTCCACTCGGCCACGGACCACTGGCCGACCCCGCCGTCGGGGCCGCAGAAGTGGCCGTTGAAGTGGGTGCCGATCTCATTGCCCTCCAGCCAGGCGAGGCGCGCCTGCTTGGCGGTGTCGGCGATGCCCTGCTCGTCGTTGAAGCCGATGTCGGAGCGGCCCGGCGAGTGCTGCGGCGGCTTGTAGAGGTCCCGCTTCTCCTCCGGCAGCATATAGACGCCGCTGAGGAAGAACGTCATGTTGGCGTGGTTGTCCTTGGCGACCTTGCGGAAGTGCGAGAACAGCTTCTGGCTGTCCTCACCCGCGCCGTCCCAGGAGAACACCACGAACTGCGGCGGCTTCTGACCGGGCTTCAGCTTCTCGGGCCGGGGCAGGTGCGGCTGCGCGCCGGTGTACGCGGTGGACCCGTCGCCGATCAGCCGGACGACGCTCTGGGGAGCCGGTGCGCCCTTCGGCGGGCCGGACCTGCCTTCCCGTGCCTGGTCGGAGCCGGCGGCGCAACCGGCGAGGGACGCGGCACCGGCAGCGGCGACCATGGCACAGACGGCGATCCTCTGGGTGGCGGCCATGTTCCGCCCACCTTCTTCCTTCTCTCGGGCGAACTCTCAGGCGAACGCCGATGAGGGCGTTTTCTGGTGATGCGCCGGATTCCTCCCGGCGGCGCCGCCAAAGTCGCATGGGACTGAGAAGGAATTTGTACGACAAGCCGATCAAATGCCCCCTTCACCCGACAGAGTGCACATGTGTGCCATTTGCCTCGAAAAGATATGCCGAGCCTTTACTCTGGATTACGGTTCGTTTACCGAGCGTTGAATCATCCCGCCGCTGCACGCCGTGACCCACGGCCGCGACCGAACCCCCCGCCCCTGGCGGGACCCCACAGACCGCGACCGCGCTGCCCCGGAGGAGACGGGAACATGTCAGCCTGCGCACCACCCCGTACCGACCGCTCCCGGCCCACCAGTACCCCACCGCCCCGACGCCGCCGTTTCCGCGTCGAGAGCGCCGACGTCTCCGCGTCCGTCGCGGTGTTCCTCATCGCCCTGCCGCTCTCGCTGGGCATCGCCCTGGCCACCGGCGCACCGCTCCAGGCGGGCCTGGTCGCCGCGGCGGTCGGCGGGATCGTCGCCGGCCGGATCGGCGGCTGCCCGTTGCAGGTCAGCGGGCCCGCCGCCGGTCTGACCGTGGTCACCGCCGACCTCATCCACCAGTACGGCTGGCGGGCGACCTGCGGCATCACCGTCCTCGCCGGACTCGCCCAGCTCGGCCTCGGCTGCCTGAAGGTGGCGCGCGGCGCGCTCGCCGTCAGCCCGGCGGTCGTGCACGGCATGCTCGCGGGCATCGGCATCACCATCGCCGTGGCCCAGGTGCACATCGTGCTCGGCGGCCGTCCGGACAGCTCCGTCCTCACCAACCTGCGTGCGCTCCCCGCCCAGTTGGCCCACCTCGACCCGGCCGCCGTGGTGATCAGCGCGCTCACCCTGACCCTGCTGCTGGCCTGGCCCCGCATTCCCGGCCCCGTGGGCAGCCTGCTGCGCAAGGTGCCGGCCGCGCTGGTCGCCGTCGCCGGGGCCACCGTGACGGCGGCGCTGACCGGGATCACCCTGCCCCGCGTCGACCTGCCGTCCTGGCGCAGCCACGCGCTGGCCGGACTCCCCCAGGGTCCGACGCTCGGCATCGTCGCCGCCGTGCTCACCACCACCCTGGTGTGCAGCGTGCAGTCGCTGCTCGGCGCGGTGGCCGTGGACAAGCTGGCCGCCGGCCGCACCGGCCCCGCGCGCGTGGGGCGTTCCGACCTCGACCGCGAACTGCTCGGCCAGGGCGCGGCCAACATCGTCTCCGGCGCGCTGGGCGGACTGCCGGTCGCGGGGGTGGCGGTACGCAGCACGGCGAACGTCAACTCCGGCGCGGTGAGCCGGAACTCCACGATGCTGCACGGCGGTCTCGTGGTGATCGCCGCCCTGCTGCTGGTCCCCCTCCTGGAGCGGATTCCGCTCGCCTCGCTCGCCGCCCTGGTGATGGCCGTCGGCATCCAGATGGTGTCCCTGAACCACATCCGTACGGTGACCCGCCACCGTGAGGTGCCGGTCTACGCCGCGACCACCCTCGGCGTGGTGTGCCTCGGCGTCCTGCAGGGCGTGCTCATCGGGATCGCCGTGGCCGTCGCCCTGGCCCTGCACCGCCTCACCCACACCCGCATCACGCACGAGGAGAAGGAAGGGATCCATCACGTCCGGGTACGCGGCCAGTTGACCTTCCTCGCCGTGCCCCGGCTCAGCCGAGTCCTGCACCGCGTCCCGCACGGCACCCGTGCCGTCGTCGAGCTGGACGGCTCCTTCATGGACCACGCGGCGTACGAGTCGCTCCAGGACTGGCGGAGTTCCCACACCGCGCGGGGCGGCTCCGCCGAGCTGAAGGACCACCGCACCGGGGTGCGGAGCGCGGGCACCCCGTCCTCCACCGTCTGCCGGTGCCGCCCCTGGACACCATGGCGCAACCACCGGTGCGACATGCCTACGGCGGCCGTGCGCCACGACGCGGCGGACACCATGGGCGCCCCCCGCCCCGACACCCACGAACTCGCCCGTGGCATCAGCTCGTTCCAGCGGAACACCGCCCCGCTGGTCCGGGAGGAGCTGGCCCGGCTGGCCAGGGAGGGACAACGGCCCTCGCAGCTCTTCCTCACCTGCGCCGACTCCCGGCTCGTCACCTCGATGATCACCGCCAGCGGCCCCGGCGACCTGTTCGTGGTGCGCAACGTCGGCAACCTGGTGCCGCCGCCCGGCCAGGAGCACTCCGACGACTCGGTGGCCGCCGCCCTCGAGTACGCGGTGGATGTGCTCGGGGTCAGGTCGATCACCGTGTGCGGGCACTCCGGGTGCGGGGCGATGCAGGCCCTGCTGGCCGCCGAGCCCGGCGCCGCCCCGACTCCGCTGCGTCGGTGGCTGAGGTACGGAGAGCCGAGTCTGGCCCGGCTGGCCGACGGGCCCCCGGAGCGGCCCCGGCTCGCCCCGCGCCCGGCGGCCGACGCCGTGGAGGAGCTGTCTCTGGCCAATGTGGTGCAGCAGTTGGCGCATCTGCGGGCGCACGAGTCCGTAGCGCGCGCCATGGCGGCCGGTGCGCTGGAGCTGCACGGCATGTACTTCCACGTCGGAGAGGCGCGGGCGTACCTGCTCGGCGAGGAAGGAGCCGAGGGCGGCGAGGCGGAGGCCGCGGTGTTCCACGAGGTCAGAGGGGATGTCAAAGAGGACGTGCGAGAGGGGCCGGAGGTGGGCAGCTTGGTCTGAGCGGCCACTCGCGGGACCGCAGAAAGGTCTAAACCAATTCTGCGGTCCACCCTTGTCATCAGCCCCGACGTCTGATGAGGTGTGGCCTGGGACACAACGGACACCCTGGGAAAGGGAGATGTCGTGAGCAACGAGAGCCTGGCCAACCTTCTGAAGGAGGAGCGACGCTTCGCGCCGCCGGCCGACCTGGCCGCGAACGCCAACGTCACGGCCGAGGCGTACGAACAGGCCGCGGCGGACCGACTCGGCTTCTGGGCCGAGCAGGCCCGCAGGCTGAGCTGGGCCAAGGAGCCGACGAAGACGCTGGACTGGTCGAACCCGCCGTTCGCCAAGTGGTTCGAGGACGGCGAGCTGAACGTCGCCTACAACTGCGTGGACCGGCACGTGGAGGCCGGGAACGGCGACCGGGTCGCCATCCACTTCGAGGGCGAGCCGGGCGACAGCCGCTCCATCACCTACGCCGAGCTGAAGGACGAGGTCTCCAGGGCGGCCAACGCGCTGCTGGAGCTGGGTGTCCGCAAGGGCGACCGGGTCGCCATCTACATGCCGATGATCCCCGAGACCGCCATCGCCATGCTGGCCTCGGCCCGCATCGGCGCCGCGCACTCGGTGGTCTTCGGCGGCTTCTCGGCCGACGCGCTGGCCACCCGTATCAAGGACGCGGACGCCAAGGTCGTCATCACCGCCGACGGCGGTTACCGCCGGGGCCAGCCGTCCGCGCTCAAGCCCGCCGTGGACGACGCGGTCGCCAAGGCCGCCGGCACCGTCGAGCACGTGCTGGTGGTGCGCCGTACCGGGCAGGACGTGGCGTTCGACGCCGAGCGGGACGTGTGGTGGGACGAGCTGGTCGGGCGCCAGTCGGCCGAGCACACCCCGGAGGCGTTCGGCGCCGAGCACCCGCTGTTCATCCTCTACACCTCCGGCACCACGGGTAAGCCCAAGGGCATCCTGCACACGTCGGGCGGCTACCTCACGCAGACCGCCTACACCCACTGGGCGGTGTTCGACCTCAAGCCGGAGACGGACGTCTACTGGTGCACGGCCGACGTCGGCTGGGTCACCGGCCACTCGTACATCGTGTACGGCCCGCTGGCGAACGGCGCGACCCAGGTGATGTACGAGGGCACCCCGGACACCCCGCACCAGGGCCGCTTCTGGGAGATCGTCGAGAAGTACCGGGTCTCGATCCTGTACACCGCGCCCACCGCGATCCGGACGTTCATGAAGTGGGGCGACGACATCCCCGCGCAGTTCGACCTGACCTCGCTCCGGGTGCTCGGTTCGGTGGGTGAGCCCATCAACCCCGAGGCCTGGGTCTGGTACCGCAAGAACATCGGCGCCGACCGCACCCCGGTCGTGGACACCTGGTGGCAGACCGAGACCGGCGCGATGATGATCTCGCCGCTGCCGGGCGTCACCGAGACCAAGCCCGGTTCCGCGCAGCGCCCGCTGCCCGGCATCAGCGCCACCGTCGTCGACGACGAGGCGAACGAGGTGCCGGACGGAGGCGGCGGCTACCTGGTCCTCACCGAGCCGTGGCCGTCGATGCTCCGCACCATCTGGGGCGACGACCAGCGCTACCTGGACACCTACTGGTCGCGCTTCGAGGGCAAGTACTTCGCCGGCGACGGCGCCAAGAAGGACGACGACGGGGACATCTGGCTCCTCGGCCGCGTGGACGACGTGATGCTGGTGTCGGGTCACAACATCTCCACCACCGAGGTGGAGTCGGCGCTGGTGTCGCACCCGGCGGTCGCCGAGGCGGCCGTCGTGGGCGCCGCCGACGAGACGACCGGACAGGCCATCGTGGCGTTCGTCATCCTGCGCGGCTCGGCCGCCGAGGACGAGAAGCTGGTCGCCGAGCTGCGCGACCACGTCGGCGCCACCCTCGGCCCGATCGCCAAGCCCAAGCGCGTCCTGCCGGTCGCGGAGCTGCCCAAGACCCGTTCCGGCAAGATCATGCGCCGGCTGCTGCGGGACGTGGCGGAGAACCGCCAGCTCGGCGACGTCACCACCCTGACCGACTCCACGGTCATGACGCTCATCCAGTCCAAGCTGCCGTCCTCCTCCAGCGAGGACTGAGCCGAGGCGGACAGAGGGTGCCCCGGTGACCGCGCCGGGGCGCCCGATCTGCCGGACCATCCGATCTTAGGTAAAGTAAACAAAGTACGGCAGTAGTCCGTGCCCCGAGGTGCGCCGGGAAGTCTGGTCGGCAAGCGTTCTGTCATGCCCACCAGCCGGAGGTTCCCACCGTGGCCGCGCCCCGCACTCCCAACGCCGCCCGCAAGGCCCTCGCCCGCCTGTCGCTGCCGGAGCGGACCGCCGTGGCGGACGCGCTGCGCACCGAGACGGTGGGCGGTGTTCTCCTGCTGGTCGCCGCCGTCGCGGCGCTCGTCTGGGCCAACGTCCCCGCGCTGAGCCATGCCTACGCGACCGTCAGCCACTTCCACCTCGGCCCGGCCGCCCTCGGCCTGGACCTCTCCGTCGCCCACTGGGCGGCCGACGGCCTGCTGGCGGTGTTCTTCTTCGTGGCCGGCGTCGAGCTGAAGCGGGAACTGGTCGCCGGCGACCTGCGCGACCCCAGGGCGGCCGTACTGCCCGTGGTGGCCGCGCTGTGCGGGATGGCCGTACCCGCGCTGGTGTACACGCTCACCAGCCTCACCGGCGGCGGCTCCCTGACCGGCTGGGCGGTGCCGACCGCCACCGACATCGCCTTCGCGCTCGCCGTCCTCGCGGTCATCGGCACCTCGCTGCCCAGCGCGCTGCGCGCCTTCCTGCTGACCCTCGCGGTGGTCGACGACCTCTTCGCCATCCTGATCATCGCCGTCTTCTTCACCGGCCGGATCGACTTCGCCGCGCTCGGCGGGGCCGTCGCCGCCCTCGCGCTGTTCTGGCTGCTGCTGCGCAAGGGCGTGCGCGGCTGGTACGTCTACCTGCCGCTGGCCCTGGTGATCTGGGCCCTGATGTACAACAGCGGCGTCCACGCGACCATCGCCGGTGTGGCGATGGGCCTGATGCTCCGCTGCGTCACCCGCGAGGGTGAGGAGCGGTCGCCGGGTGAACGGCTGGAGCATCTGGTGCGACCCCTGTCGGCCGGACTCGCCGTGCCACTGTTCGCCCTGTTCAGCGCGGGCGTGCCGGTGTCCGGCGGGGCGCTGGCCCAGGTGTTCACGCGGCCGGAGACGCTCGGCGTGGTGCTCGGCCTGGTCGTGGGCAAGACGGTCGGTGTCTTCGGCGGGACCTGGCTGACCGTGCGCTTCACCCGCGCCTCGCTGAGCGAGGGACTGGCCTGGGCCGACGTCTTCGCGGTCGCCACGCTCGCCGGGATCGGCTTCACCGTCTCCCTCCTCATCGGCGAGCTGGCCTTCGCCGGCGACCTCGCGCTCACCGAGGAGGTGAAGGCGTCCGTCCTCGTCGGATCGCTGATCGCGGCCATCTGTGCGACGGTGCTGCTGAAGGTGCGCAACGCCAGGTACCGGCGGCTGTGCGAGGACGAGGAGCGCGACGAGGACCAGGACGGCATCCCCGACGTCTACGAGCAGGACGACCCGGCGTACCACCTGCGCATGGCCGAGATCCACGAGGGGAAGGCCGCTGAGCACCGGCGTATCGCGGCCGGGCTGTCCGCCGCCGCGCGCCACGCGCGTGCCGAAGTGCCGGGCGGGGCAGGCGAGGAGAACGGTCGTCCGGCATGATCTGACGAGACGGTACAAAACAAGACGGCACCACAAGCAGAGGGAGAGAACGCGATGAGCGCACCCGACGGCAGGCCGGTCGGCGCCGAACACAGCATCGGCCAGCTGGTCGCCTCGGCGACGACCGAGATGTCGGCGCTGGTGCACGACGAGATCGCGCTGGCCAAGGCGCAGCTCAAGCGGGACGTGAAGCGCGGCGCGGCGAGCGGTGGGGCCTTCTCCGGCGCGGGCGTGGTGCTGGTGTTCTCGCTGCCGATGCTCAACTTCGCGCTGGCGTACGGCATCCGCACCTGGAGCCACTGGAACCTCGCGGTGTGTTTCCTGCTGTCCTTCGCCGCCAATGTGCTGGTGGCCGGTCTGCTCGCCCTGATCGGTGTGGTGTTCGCCAAGAAGGCCAAGAAGAGCAAGGGCCCGCAGAAGGTCGCCGCGTCCGTGAAGCAGTCGGCGGGCGTCCTCCAGAACGCCAAGCCGCACCCGCGTGAGCTGCCTGCGGCGGACCGCGCCCACAAGGCTGTGGCACGCTCGTCCTCATGACGGAACCCGCCGCCGCACCGGCCGTACGGCTCGACCTGCCCTCCGGGGAGCGGGTGACGCACCGGGACGTCGCCGCCAACGGCGCGCGTTTCCACATCGCGGAGCTGGGCGACGGCCCCCTGGTGCTGCTGCTGCACGGCTTCCCGCAGTTCTGGTGGACCTGGCGGTACCAGTTGTCCGCGCTGGCGGCCGCGGGCTACCGGGCCGTGGCCATGGACCTGCGGGGCGTCGGCGGCAGCGACCGCACCCCGCGCGGGTACGACCCGGCCAACCTCGCGCTGGACGTCACCGGGGTGATCCGCTCGCTCGGCGAGCCGGACGCCGCGCTGGTCGGCCACGACCTGGGCGGCTACCTGGCGTGGACGGCGGCGGCGATGCGGCCCAAGCTGGTGCGCCGGCTCGCGGTGGTGTCGATGCCGCACCCGCGGCGCTGGCGCGCGGCGATGCTGCGGGACGCCCGGCAGACGGCGGCCAGCTCCTACATCTGGGGCTTCCAGCGGCCGTGGATCCCCGAGCGGCAGCTCACCGCGGACGACGGCGCGCTGGTGGGTGAGCTGATCCGGGACTGGTCCGGGCCGCGCCTGCCGGAGGACGCGGACGTGGCGGCGTACCAGCGGGCGATGTGCATCCCGTCGACGGCGCACTGCTCGATCGAGCCGTACCGCTGGCTGGTGCGGTCGCTGGCCCGGCCGGACGGCATCCAGTTCAACCGGCGGATGAAGCGGCCGGTCCGGGTGCCCACGCTGCATCTGCACGGCTCCCTGGACCCGGTCACCCGGACGCGCAGCGCGGCCGGTTCGGGCGAGTACGTGGAGGCGCCGTACCGCTGGCGTCTGTTCGACGGGCTGGGACACTTCCCGCACGAGGAGGACCCGGTGGCGTTCTCCACCGAGCTGATCAACTGGCTGAAGGACCCCGAACCCGACCGGTGACCGTTCGGATGCGCTGAGTGTCCGCTTTCCCGACCGTTTCCGACCGTTTGCTCACCGAACTGCCACATGCCTGACGCATAGGCCGATCGGGCGGCCCGGAGGCGGTTACTGACCTTGGGGCGGGGGCACACGTCGGGGTATGGGCTGGACGCACGACTACGGTGACGCACCCCGCGAACGACGCTCGGCCTCCGGGCCGGATTCGCCGCCACCGGTAACGCCGCAACTCGCCGAGGGGGACCCGAGGGTGGGGATTCCGCGCATCCTGCGCCGCCGGGCCCGCTGGGTCTCCGTACGCCTGCGTCACACCGCGCGCACCTGAACCCGCGTCACCTCACGGGACGCGGTCGCCTCGCAGAGCGCGGTCGCCTCACAGGGCGCAGTTGTCGGTGCCCACCTGGCTGTTCGCCGTACGCCCCCGCGTGACGTCCGGGCGGATCTCGTCGGCGGTGAGGGCGTAGCCGGTATCGGCGTCGTCCCGCGACTTGGCGAACACCACGCCGTAGACGGTGCCCTGAGGGGTCAGCAGGGGGCCGCCGGAGTTGCCCTCGCGGACCGTGGTGAAAAGTGAGTACACGTCACGGCCGACCGTGCCCCGGCGGTAGATGTCCGAGCCGTTCGCCGTGATGCGTCCGCGCACCCGCGCCGCGCGCACGTCGTACGCGCCGTTCTCCGGGAAGCCGGCCACGATGGCGCCGTCCCCGCTGCCGGCGTCCTTCGAGGCGAACCGCAGCACGGGCGCCTTCAGGTCGGGCACGTCCAGGACGGCGATGTCGCGCCGCCAGTCGTAGAGGACGACCGTGGCGTCGTACGTGCGGCCCTCGCCGCCTATCTGGACGGTGGGTTCGTCGACGCCGCCGACGACATGGGCGTTGGTCATCACGCGCCGGTCGCCGAAGACGAAGCCGGTGCCCTCCAGCACCTTGCCGCAACTGCGGGCGGTGCCGGTGACCTTGACGATGGAGCGCTGGGCCCTGACGGCCACGGCGCTGCTCGCCAGAGCCGGATCCGGCGGCCGGACCTCGCGGATCTGCTCGTCGGAGAAGGGGCTGAAGACCTGCGGGAAGCCGTTCTGCGCGAGGATCGAGCCGAAGTCCTTGAACCAGGTGCCCGACTGCACCGGCAGCACCTGGTCCATCCCGACCAGCACCTTGGAGCCGCGGACCTCCCGGCCGAGCGTCGGCAGCGTGGTCTGGGCGAGCGCGGAGCCGATCAGCCAGGCGACCAGCAGCATGGCGCCCACGTTGACCAGGGCGCCGCCGGTGGCGTCCAGCGCGCGGGCCGGGGACCAGGTGATGTGCCGGCGCAGCTTGTTGCCCAGGTGGGTGGTGAGGGCCTGCCCGACGGAGGCGATCACGATCACGACGATGACCGCGACGACGGCGGCCACGGTGCCGACCTCGGCGTTGTCGGTCACCGCGTCCCAGACGGGAGGCAGCGCGCAGACGGCGAGCAGGCCGCCGCCGAGGAAGCCGATCACCGACAGGATGCCGACGACGAAGCCCTGGCGGTAACCCACGACCGCGAACCAGACGGCGGCCAGCAGCAACAGGATGTCCAGCACGTTCAACGCTTCAGGCCCCGCCCATCGACTTTCCCCGCGGTAATGAACACGCACGACACCCTGTCATGACCAGCGGTCGAGCGGGACCTGCCGGGTCCGGTCCCAGGGGCGCTCCCAGCCCGCGTAGTGCAGCAGCCGGTCGATGACCCCGGCCGTGAACCCCCACACGAGCGCCGATTCGACCAGGAATGCCGGGCCCCGGAACCCGCTGGGGTGCACGGTGGTCGCGCGGTTGGCAGGGTCCGTGAGATCCGCCACGGGGACGGTGAAGACGCGCGCCGTCTCGTTCGGGTCGACCACCCCGACCGGGCTCGGCTCGCGCCACCAGCCGAGGACCGGGGTGACGACGAACTCGCTGACCGGGATGTAGAGGGCGGGCAGCACCCCGAAGAGCTGGACGCCGGCCGGGTCGAGCCCGGTCTCCTCCTCCGCCTCGCGCAGGGCCGCCCGCAGCGGGCCGTCGGTCTTCGGGTCGCCGTCCACGGCGTCGAGGGCGCCGCCGGGGAAGGAGGGCTGGCCGGCGTGGGAGCGCAGCGAGCCGGAGCGCTCCATCAGCAGCAGCTCCGGGCCGCGCTCGCCCTCGCCGAACAGGATCAGCACCGCCGACTGGCGGCCGCCGCCGTCCTCGGGCGGCAGGAAGCGGCTGAGCTGGAGCGGCTGGACCGTCTCGGCGGCCCGCGCCACCGGCTCCAGCCAGCCCGGCAGCCCCTCCCTGCGCAGCGCCACCGGGCTCTCGTGCGTGTCACGCGTGTACGTCATGCCACCCCCTGCCGTGTCCAACGCCCGACTGCCCCGTGATCGTTCCCCTCATCCGGCCCCCAGCGGCGGGGCCGGGATGCCGCCCGCGTCCAGGTAGGACTGGGGCGGGTTGAGCCGCTGGCCGGGGAAGCCGCCCTTCTCGTACTTCAGGAGCTTGCGCGCCTTGTCCGGGTCGGTCTCGCCCTCGCCGTAGGACGGGCAGAGCGGGGCGATCGGGCAGGCGCCGCAAGCGGGCTTGCGGGCGTGGCAGATGCGGCGGCCGTGCCAGATGACGTGGTGGGAGAGGTCGGTCCAGTCCTTCTTGGGGAACAGTTCGCCGACCGCGGCCTCGATCTTCTCGGGCTCGGTCTCCTCGGTCCACTTCCAGCGCCGCACCAGCCGCTGGAAGTGGGTGTCCACGGTGATGCCGGGCCGGCCGAAGGCGTTGCCCAGGACCACGAAGGCGGTCTTGCGGCCGACGCCGGGCAGCTTGACCAGGTCCTCCAGCTTGCCGGGGACCTCACCGCCGAAGTCCTCCACGAGCGCCTTGGACAGCCCTATGACCGAGCGCGTCTTGGCCCTGAAGAAGCCGCAGGGCCGCAGGATCTCCTCCACCTCGGCGGGGTCGGCCGCCGCGAGGTCCTCCGGGGTGGGGTACTTGGCGAACAGCGCCGGGGTCGTCTGGTTGACGCGCAGGTCGGTGGTCTGGGCCGACAGGACCGTGGCGACCAGGAGCTGGAAGGGGTTCTGGAAGTCCAGCTCGGGGTGGGCGTACGGATAGACCTCGGCGAGTTCGCGGTTGATCCGGCGGGCGCGGCGGACCAGGGCGGTGTGCGACTCACCGGTCGTCCCACCGGCCGTCTTCGCGGGGTCCTTTTTTATGGATTTCACCTTTTTGCCACTTCCATCGGAATCCTGTTCGCCCACGGCGGAATCACGTCGTGCAACCACCCGCGCAGCCCCCTCGGCCTGTGCTCTACCGGCGATTTGGACACCCGGCCAGCCTAGAGCCCGGCACCGACATACGCGCCGGACCCGGAAGATCGGCCCCCGATTGGACCCCTGCCGCTTACCCCGGCACACCTGTGCGGCATCCTTGTGACAGATCACACTGTTTGGACCGTCCGGGGAAACGGGGAACACGGTCCCCTGGCACGCTGGGGAGGAACATCCCCTGAGCAGCTCGACAAGGAGAGAACTCGTGGACGACGTTCTGCGGCGCAACCCGCTCTTCGCGGCTCTTGACGACGAGCAGTCCGCGGAGCTGCGCGCCTCCATGAGCGAGGTGACCCTCGCCCGTGGCGACTCCCTCTTCCACGAGGGCGACCCCGGCGACCGGCTCTACGTCGTCACCGAGGGCAAGGTCAAGCTGCACCGCACCTCCCCCGACGGGCGGGAGAACATGCTGGCCGTGGTCGGCCCCAGCGAGCTGATCGGCGAGCTGTCGCTGTTCGACCCCGGCCCGCGTACGGCCACCGCGACCGCGCTGACCGAGGTCAAGCTGCTCGGCCTCGGCCACGGTGACCTCCAGCCCTGGCTGAACGTCCGTCCGGAGGTCGCCGGCGCCCTGCTGCGTGCCGTCGCCCGCCGGCTGCGCAAGACCAACGACGCCATGTCCGACCTGGTCTTCTCCGACGTGCCCGGCCGTGTCGCCCGCGCCCTGCTGGACCTCTCGCGCCGCTTCGGCGTGCAGTCCGAGGAGGGCATCCACGTGGTGCACGACCTCACCCAGGAGGAGCTGGCCCAGCTGGTCGGCGCCTCCCGTGAGACGGTCAACAAGGCCCTGGCCGACTTCGCCCAGCGCGGCTGGCTCCGCCTGGAGGCCCGCGCGGTGATCCTGCTGGACGTCGAGCGCCTCGCCAAGCGGTCCCGCTGACGCCTGCCCGTAATTGACCTGCACCGCCGCCTCGGGCGGTGCACAGTGTCCGCATGTCCGGACCGCCAGCCCCCCACGGCCTCGACGCCGAGGGATTCATCGTCCGTGAAGGCTCCCTCGCGCGCGTGCAGGACGCGTTCCGTCCCGTGGTGGCCGCCGCGCGGGAGGGGCTGGCGGAGACCTTCGGGGCGCGGCTGCACAGCGGCTACCTCTACGGGTCCGTCCCGCGCGGTACCGCGCGCGTGGGGCGCAGCGACCTGGACCTCCTGGTCGCGCTGCGCGGCGAGCCCACCGAAGCCGACCGCACCGCCGCGGCGGCCCTCGCCACGGCCCTGGACGGTGAGTTCCCCCAGATCGACGGCGTGGGCCCCCTGCTGTTCAGCGAGGCCCGGCTGCTGAGTGAGGGTGAGCGGTACGACATGGGCTGGTTCCTGGCCTGCCTGTGCACCCCGCTGCTCGGGGACGACCTCGCCGGGCGCCTGCCCCGCTACCGGCCGACTCCCCGCCTCGCCCGCGAGACCAACGGCGACCTGGCCGGTCTGCTCCCGCGCTGGCGCGAGCGGATCGCCGGGGCCGCCGACACGGAGGAGGCCCGGCGTCCGCTGGTCCGGTTCATGTCCCGGCACCTGGTGCGCACCGGCTTCACCCTGGTCATGCCCCGCTGGAACGGCTGGACGAGCGACCTGGCCGAGATGGCGGAGGTCTTCGGCGCCTACCACCCGCGCCGGGCCGCCCAGATGCGCGTAGCGGCCCGCTACGGCCGTGAGCCCGTCGGGGACGCCGCGATCCTGCGCGGCTACGTGGACGACCTGGGCCCGTGGCTCGCCGGGGAGTACGCGCGCGTGCACGGCACGAAGGGCGCGTCCTCGGGAGACACCCCCTAGATGAGCCCGTGCTCGCCCAGGTAGTCGAGCTGGGCACGTACCGACAGTTCCGCCGCCGGCCACAGCGAGCGGTCGACGTCGGCGTAGACGTGGGCGACGACGGCCTCGGCGGTGCGGTGGCCGTTCTCGACGGCCGTCTCGACCTGGGCGAGGCGGTTGGCGCGGTGGGCGAGGTAGAACTCGACGGCGCCCTGGGCGTCCTCCAGGACCGGTCCGTGGCCCGGCAGGACGGTGTGCACGCCGTCGTCCACGGTCAGCGAGCGCAGCCGGCGCAGGGAGGCCAGGTACTCGCCGAGACGCCCGTCGGGATGGGCGACCAGGGTCGTGCCGCGCCCGAGGATGGTGTCGCCGGTCAGAACCGCCTGATCAGCCGGGACATGGAAGCTCAGGGAGTCCGCGGTGTGGCCGGGCGTCGGTATGACACGCAGTTCGAGTCCGCCGACCGTGACCACGTCCCCGGCGCCCAGCCCCTCGTCCCCGAGCCGCAGCGCCGGATCGAGTGCACGCACGCGCGTGCCGGTGATCTCCGCGAACCGGGACGCGCCCTCCGCGTGGTCGGCGTGCCCGTGGGTGAGCAGGGTGAGCGCTATCCGCTTGCCGGCCTTCTCGGCGGCGTCCACGACCTCGCGCAGGTGGCCGTCGTCCAGCGGGCCGGGGTCGATGACCACGGCGAGGTCGGAGTCGGGCTCCGCGACGATCCAGGTGTTGGTGCCGTCCAGCGTCATGGGCGAGGCGTTGGGCGCGAGCACGTTGACGGCGCGCTCGGTGGCCGGGCCCGAGCGGACCGCGCCGCGGGGCTGGCCGGGCAGGGCGGCGGCGTCGGTCATGCCGCCCCTCCCCGCGGGCCCGGAGCGGCGGCCGGGACGTGCTTGGTGAACTCGTCGTGCCCGGGCCAGCTCAGCTCCACCCTGCCGTCCAGCAGCCGGGCCCGCGCGAGCACCGGGGTGAGATCGCGGTCCGGCGCGGCCGCGAGCGCCTCGGCGGCCGTGCCGTAGGGCAGGAGCTGGCGGAGGGTGGCGATGGTGGGCGGCATCATCAGCAGGTCCCCCCTGTCGTACCCGGCGGCGGCCTCGGCGGGCCGGGTCCACACCGTGCGGTCGGCCTCGGTGGACAGGTCGCGGGTGCGCTGCCCCTCGGGCAGGGCGGCGACGAAGAACCAGGTGTCGTAGCGCCGGGACTCGAACTCCGGGGTGATCCACCGGGTCCACGCGCCCAGCAGGTCGGAGCGCAGGACGAGCCCCCGGCGGTCCAGGAACTCCGCGAAGGACAGCTCGTGCGCGACCAGGGCGAGCCGGTCCGCCTCCCAGTCGTCGCCGCTGGTGTCGCCGACGACCGTGTCCGGGCCGGTCCCCGCGAGCAGGACGCCGGCCTCCTCGTAGGTCTCGCGCACGGCCGCGCAGACGATCGCCTGGGCGCCCATCTCATCGACACGGAGCCGGTCCGCCCACCACGCGCGCGTGGGGCCCGCCCAGCGGACGTGGTGGTCGTCGTCGCGCGGGTCGACACCGCCGCCCGGATACGCGTACGCGCCCCCGGCGAAGGCCATGGAGGCGCGTCTGCGCAGCATGTGGACGGCCGGTCCGGCCGGGGTGTCCCTGAGCAGCAGCACGGTCGCCGCCCGCCGGGGGACGACGGGAGTGAGCGTGCCGTCCGCGAGGGCGCGGATGCGGTCGGGCCACTCCGGGGGGTACCACTGACCGTTCGCCATGGGCGGAGGCTATCCCGAACAGGGCAGATGTTCGAGAGGTACCGGACCGGAGTCCGGACGGGCTACGGGAGCAGCTCGACCAGGATCTCGACCTCGACCGGAGCGTCCAGCGGAAGCACCGCGACACCGACCGCGCTGCGGGCGTGCACGCCCTTGTCGCCGAGGACCTCGCCGAGCAGCTCGCTGGCGCCGTTGAGGACACCGGGCTGGCCGGTGAAGTCGGCGGCTGAGGCGACGAAGCCGGTCACCTTCACCACGCGGGCGATCCGGTCCAGGTCGCCCGCGACGGACTTGACGGCGGCGAGCGCGTTCAGCGCGCAGGTCCGGGCCAGGTCCTTGGCCTCCTCGGCCGTGACCTCGGCGCCGACCTTGCCGGTGACCGGGAGCTGTCCGTCCACCATCGGGAGCTGGCCCGCGGTGTAGACGTACTCCCCGGAGCGCACGGCGGGCTGGTAGGCGGCCAGCGGGGGCACGACCTCCGGCAGCGTCAGGCCGAGGTCGGCGAGCCGGGCCTCGACCGCGCTCACGCCTGCTTCTCGCGCTTCAGGTAGGCGACGAGCTGCTCGGCGTTGGGCCCGGGCACCACCTGGACGAGCTCCCAGCCGTCCTCGCCCCAGTTGTCCAGGATCTGCTTCGTGGCGTGGACGAGCAGCGGCACAGTTGAGTATTCCCACTTGGTCATAGGCCGACTGTAGTCGCTGTTATCCACAGCCTCCCGCGTGAGTGTCGCCCGGACTGGTTAGGCTCGAAGACGTGAGCAGGCTCCAGGTCGTCAGCGGCAAGGGCGGGACCGGAAAGACGACGGTCGCCGCCGCTCTAGCGCTGGCTCTCGCCGACGAGGGGAAGCGGACGCTTCTCGTCGAGGTCGAGGGCCGGCAAGGCATCGCGCAGCTCTTCGGGACCGAGGCGCTGCCCTACGAGGAGCGGAAGATCGCCACCGCTCCCGGCGGAGGTGAGGTGTATGCCCTCGCCATCGACGCCGAACAGGCGCTTCTGGACTACCTCCAGATGTTCTACAAACTCGGCGGCGCCGGCCGCGCGCTGAGAAAACTCGGCGCCATAGACTTCGCCACCACCATCGCCCCCGGCCTGCGGGACGTCCTGCTGACCGGCAAGGCGTGCGAGGCGGTGCGCCGCAAGGACAAGAAGGGCGAGTTCCTCTACGACCACGTCGTGATGGACGCTCCCCCCACCGGCCGCATCACCCGCTTCCTCAATGTCAACGACGAGATGGCCGGCCTCGCCAAGATCGGCCCGATACACACTCAGGCGCAGGCCGTGATGCGGGTGCTGAAGTCCCCGGAGACGGCCGTGCACCTCGTCACGCTGCTGGAGGAGATGCCGGTCCAGGAGACCGCCGACGGCATCGCCGAACTGCGCGCGGCGGGGCTGCCGGTGGGCCGCGTCATCGTGAACATGGTCCGCCCCGAGGTGCTGGACGCGGCCGAGCTGGACCTGGCCCGTACCGTCCCGCACACCGCCGTCGCCCGCGCGCTGTCCTCGGCGGGCCTGGGCGGAGCGCGGCGCGGCGGGCACGCCGAGCGGCTGGTCGACCCGCTGCTGGCACAGGCCGCCGAGTACGCCGAGCGGCACACCCTGGAGCAGGAGCAGCGCGCGGTCCTCGGCGAGCTGGACCTGCCGGTGGACGAGCTGCCGCTGCTCGCCGAGGACATGGACCTGACGGGCCTGTACGAACTGGCCCTCGAGTTGCGGAAGCAGGGGTTGTCATGAGCCAGGAGCCGCAGACCGCCGCGGACCCGGACGCGCGCTCCGGCCGGTCTCCCGCGCCGACCCTGCACGTGGACGCCCTGCTGGACGATCCGAAGACCCGGATCGTGGTGTGCTGCGGCTCCGGCGGCGTCGGCAAGACGACCACGGCCGCCGCGCTCGCCCTGAGGGCCGCCGAGCGCGGCCGCAAGGTGGTCGTCCTCACCATCGACCCGGCCAAGCGGCTGGCCCAGTCGATGGGCATCGACTCCCTCGACAACGTGCCGCGCCGGGTCAAGGGCACCGAGGACCGCCGGGAGGAGGCGCCCGGCGAGAGCGCCGAGCCCGGCGAACTGCACGCCATGATGCTCGACATGAAGCGCACCTTCGACGAGGTCGTGGAGACGCACACGGACCCCGAGCGGGCGGCCCAGATCCTGGCGAACCCCTTCTACCAGACGGTCTCCGGCGGCTTCGCGGGCACGCAGGAGTACATGGCGATGGAGAAGCTCGGCCAGCTTCGCGCCAAGGACGAGTGGGACCTGATCGTCGTCGACACCCCGCCCTCGCGCAACGCGCTGGACTTCCTGGACGCGCCCAAGCGGCTCGGCTCGTTCCTGGACAGCAAGCTGATCCGGGTGCTGACCGCGCCGGCCAAGCTGGGCGGCCGCGCGGGTATGGCGTTCCTGAACGTGGGGATGTCGATGATGACCGGCACCCTGGGCAAGCTGCTGGGCGGGCAGCTCCTGAAGGACGCGCAGACGTTCGTCTCCGCCATGGACACCACCTTCGGCGGGTTCCGCACCCGCGCGGACGCCACCTTCAAGCTGCTGCAGGCGCCGGGAACCGCGTTCCTGGTGGTGGCGGCGCCCGAGCGGGACGCGCTGCGCGAGGCGGCGTACTTCGTGGAGCGGCTGGCGGCCGAGAAGATGCCGCTGGTCGGCCTGGTGCTCAACCGGGTCCACGGCAGCGGCGCCACCCGGCTGTCGGCCGAGCAGGCGCTCGCCGCCGCGGAAAATCTTGTGGAGCCCGGCATTGTGGATCAGGCGGACGGGCATGCTGACGTTCGTAACTCCCCCGAAACAGACGGAAGTTCAGATTCCGGCCCAGAGGATCCCGCCGCGGACCCGGACCGGCCCGTGGACGAGCTGACCGCGGGTCTGCTGCGCCTGCACGCCGAACGCATGCGGCTGCTCGCGCGCGAGCAGCGCACGCGGGACCGTTTCATCAGCCACCACCCCGAGGTGGCCATCGTGGAAGTACCCGCGCTCCCCGGCGACGTCCACGACCTCACGGGCCTGCGCGACATCGGTGACCGCCTCGCGGCGGGGCACACGGAACTGTCCTAGCGGCCCCCGGCGCGTGCGGACACGCTTCTGCGAAGCGCGTCCGTGCGGGCCGTCGGTGCCGCCGGTCTATGCCGGAGGCGAGCCGTCAGCTCACGGCCGCGTAGTTCTCGTAGACCTCGTCGTCGTCGAGGGGCACGATTCCCGTGCCGCGCTCGTACTCCGAGCGGGCGGTCTCCAGCAGCCGCCGCCAGGAGCTCACGGTGGGCCGGCGGCGCAGCAGCGCCCGGCGCTCGCGCTCCGTCATGCCTCCCCACACGCCGAACTCGACGCGGTTGTCCAGCGCGTCGGCCAGGCACTCCGTGCGCACCGGGCATCCGGTGCACACCGCCTTGGCCCTGTTCTGCGCTGCTCCCTGCACGAACAGTTCATCCGGATCGGTAGTGCGGCAGGCGGCCTGCGCACTCCAGTCGGTAACCCAGCCCATACCGGCGCCGTCCTCTCCCGAATCGAGGCTCCCCCACGGCGGCAGCGGCATATTCACCGCCGCCAGTTGAGGACGTTACGGAAGGCGCGGACAGCGCAACACCCCCTTCGGGCCCAATCTTGAATGGCCCGAACGGACTATGGGTAAGCGGCAGATCACCCGGAGGAGTGAGCGGGCGACATGCGTGATCATCCCGGCAAAGCGGGACGGCTGTGGTGCGGCACATGGGGCGCCGGGTGACACACGAGGCGGTTTCGGACACGCCCCCGTCAAAAAGTCGGGGCTCTCCGGAGCGATTCGGGGTCGCCGGACGTATTGCTACCTGGCCGCGCCGCTGTGACAGTTGAATGCAGCTTAGGCCAACGCCTGTGCGTGTGTCCGGCGAATGACAACCTGAGCCCCCGCTTCGCCGCGCCGTAACGCCGTCATGCCGTGCCGCCACCCGACCGGACGTCACGATCCTGCACCCGAACCGCCTGAGGGCCCGTCGCTCCCCCGGAACGCTTATCACCACGGATTAGGCTGCCCCCATGCCAAAGAAGCGCTCGGGCGGTGGTCTGTCGGCCACGCAGCAGGCCGCCAAGTTCCTCGGTGTCAGCGTGCTCGCGGGGGCGGTGACCGCGGGGATCGCCCTGCCGGCCGCCGGGGCGCTGGGCCTTGCCGCGAAGGGCTCGGTGCAGGGCTTCGACGAGATCCCGGCCAACCTCAAGAGCCCCCAGCTCAGCCAGCGGACGACGATACTGGACAGCCGGGGCCACCAGATGGCCACCGTCTACTCCCGTGACCGCACGGTGGTGGAGCTGAAGGACATCTCGCCGTACATGCAGAAGTCCATCGTCGCCATCGAGGACTCGCGCTTCTACCAGCACGGCGCGATCGACCTCAAGGGCGTGCTGCGCGCGCTGAACAAGAACGCGCAGAGCGGGGGCGTGGCCCAGGGCGCGTCCACCCTCACCCAGCAGCTCGTGAAGAACTACTTCATCGAGGAGGCCGGCGACGACCCGACCAAGGTCGCCCAGGCCACCCAGCAGACCCTCGGCCGCAAGGTCCGCGAGCTGAAGTACGCGATCCAGATCGAGGAGAAGCTCGGCAAGAAGAAGATCCTGGAGAACTACCTCAACATCACCTTCTTCGGCGAGCAGGCGTACGGCGTCGAGGCCGCCGCCCAGCGCTACTTCTCCAAGCACGCCAAGGACCTCAACCTCCAGGAGTCCGCCCTGCTGGCGGGCATCGTGCAGTCCCCGAGCCGTTACGACCCGGTCAACGACGAGGCCGAGGCCACCAAGCGGCGCAACACCGTGCTCCAGCGCATGGCCGACCTGGGCGACATCTCCCAGGCCGAGGCCGACCGGGCCGGCCGGCAGCCGCTGGGGCTGCACGTCAGCCGCCCCAAGAACGGCTGCATCACCGCGACCCGCAACTCCGCCTTCTTTTGCAAGTACGTCGAGAACGTCTTCCTCACCGACCCGGTCTTCGGCAAGTCCCGCGAGGAGCGCGCCAAGCTCTGGAACAAGGGCGGCCTGACGATCCGTACGACGCTGGACCCGCAGGCGCAGAAGTCGGTGCAGGACTCGCTCAAGGACCACGTCTACAAGTCGGACTCGGTCGCCGCGGCCGCGACCCTGGTGCAGCCGGGGACCGGCAAGGTGCTGGCGATGGGCCAGTCGAAGCCGTTCGGCTACGGCAAGGACGAGACGGAGTACAACTTCTCGGTCGACCGGGACCTGGGCGGCTCCAACTTCGGCTTCCCGACGGGTTCGACGTTCAAGCCGTTCGTGGCGGCGGCCGCGATCGAGGGCGGCAAGCCGCCGACGCAGGCGTACTCGGCGCCGTACAAGATGGCGTACCCGAGCCCGGTGCAGCGGTGCGGATCGACGCCGTACCGGAACACCAAGAACGAGACGGTGGAGAACGAGAACGAGTCCGAGAAGGGCCCGTACCGCATGAAGGAGGCGATGGCCAAGTCGGTCAACACCTACTTCGTGCAGCTCATCTCCGACATCGGGCTGTGCTCGGTGGCCAAGATGGCCGACAAGCTGCACGTGGTGCAGGGCGACGGCTCCAAGCTGCCGCAGGAGCCGTCCATCGCGCTCGGCTCCATCGGCCTCTCCCCGCTGACCATGGCCAACGCGTACGCCACCTTCGCCTCGCGCGGCACGTACTGCACCCCGGTCGCCATCGAGTCGATCACCGAGAAGTCCGGTGACGAGGAGAAGTCGCTGCCGGTGCCGAAGTCCACGTGCACGCGGGCGATGAGCGAGAAGACGGCGGACACGGTCAACACCCTGCTCCGGGACGTGATCGACTCCGGTACCGGCCAGGAGGCGGGTCTGAACGACCGGGACAGCGCGGGCAAGACGGGTACGACGGACGAGCGGAAGAACGCCTGGTTCGTCGGCTACACCCCGAACATGTCCGGCGCGGTCTGGGTCGGCAGCGCCCGGCAGAACGTGAAGATGATCGGCATCACCATCGGCGGGTCGTACCACGACCTGGTCTTCGGTGGTGGCGTGCCGGGTCCGATCTGGCGGGACGCGATGTCCGGCGCCCTGGCGGGCAAGGACGCGCCCGACTTCAACACCATCGACATCCCCGACGACCAGGACAAGGGCGACGGCGACAATGACCGGGGCAACGACCGGGGCAACGACCGGGGTGACGGCAACGGCGGTCGTCACGGGACGCCCGGCGGGGGCCTGATCGGCGGGCTCTTCGGCGGGCTGACCGGCGGCAACAACGGCGGCCGTCCGGGCACCGGGCAGCCGAAGCCGACCAAGCCGGGGCTGGTGCAGGGGAACGCGAACGGCGGACGCCGGAACTGAGTCCGGTACGACAGTGGGGCCGCACCCCTCGAAGGTGCGGCCCCACTGTCATGTCCTGCTTAGCCCTGGAGCTGCTGCTTCACGATCGCGGCGACGCGGCCGCCGTCGGCCTGGCCGGCCACCTTGGGGTTCACGATCTTCATGACGGCACCCATGGCCCGCGGTCCCTCGGCGCCGCCCGCCCTGGCCTCCTCGACTGCCTGGGCCACGATCGTGGTCAGCTCGTCGTCGGAGAGCTGCTTGGGCAGGTAGGTGGCGAGCAGCTCGCCCTCCGCCTTCTCCCGCTCGGCCTGCTCGGGACGGCCGCCCTGGGCGAAGGCGTCCGCGGCCTCGCGGCGCTTCTTCGCCTCCTTGGTGATCACCTTGAGGACCTCGTCGTCGGACAGCTCGCGCTTCTCCTTGCCCGCGACCTCCTCCTTGGTGATCGCGGCGAGGGTCAGCCGGAGCGTCGCGGAGCGCAGCTCGTCGCGCTCGCGGATCGCGGCGTTGAGGTCGTCGTGGAGCTTCGACTTGAGCGTGGTGGTCATGGACCGATTGTCGCAGGTGCGGATGGCCGAACGCCCCTTGATTAAGGGGACGCCAGCTCTTGGCACCGTGGCGGGGTCTGACACGATGGGCGTATGCGCGCGCGATACGGAGTACCCCTGGGAATCATGGCGGCCGGTGCCGCCGGAGTGGCGTACGCGGCGGGCTTCGAGGTCCGCTCCTTCCGCCTCCGACGAGTGACCGTGCCGGTCCTCCCGCCGGGCATGCGCCCGCTGCGGATGCTCCAGGTCTCCGACATCCACATGGTGGGCGGGCAGCGCAAGAAGCAGCGCTGGCTCCAGTCGCTGGCCGGGCTGCGCCCCGACTTCGTGATCAACACCGGCGACAACCTCTCGGACCCCGAGGGCGTCCCCGAGACGCTGGACGCGCTGGGCCCGCTGATGGAGTTCCCGGGCGCGTACGTCTTCGGCTCCAACGACTACTACGGCCCGAAACTCCGCAACCCCGCGCGGTACTTGCTGGAGAAGGCGAGCGGGAAGCACGGCCTGAACGGCAACGCCCCGGCGGTCGGCGTGGTCCACAACCCCTGGGAGGACCTCAGGGACGGCTTCGACGCCGCGGGCTGGCTGAACCTGACCAACCAGCGAGGTGTGCTGAAGGTCGAGGGCGTCTCCATCGAGCTGACCGGCCTGGACGACCCGCACATCAAGCGCGACCGCTACGCCCGCGTGGCCGGCGGCCCCTCCGAGGGCCACGACTTCTCGATGGGCGTCGTGCACGCGCCGTACCTGCGCACCCTGGACGCCTTCACGGCGGACGGCTACCCGCTGGTCCTCGCCGGGCACACCCACGGCGGCCAGCTCTGCATCCCCTTCTACGGCGCGCTGGTCACCAACTGCGACCTGGACACCGACCGGGTGAAGGGGCTGTCCACCCACACGGCGGAGGGCAACACCTCCTACCTGCACGTGTCGGCGGGCTGCGGCACGAACCGGTACACCCCGATCCGCTTCGCCTGCCCGCCGGAGGCGACGCTGCTGACGCTGGTGGAGCGGGCGTAAGCCTGGTGGAGCAGGGCGGGTGCGGCCCTCGCTGAGCGGCGGTAACCCGACCGGCGTGCCCTGAATGGTCGCATTTCGCCCTCCTGCCTAGCGTGAGGGCATGACCGCACCGATACCGCCCTTGCCCAGGGAGATCCCGGATCTGCCCGCGATCCCCTGGGAGAGCACGCCCGTACTGAAGCCGTCGTTGGTGCCGGTGACGGCGGTGGTGGCGCCGGTCCGGCGCCCCCTGGTGGCCGTGTACCGCCTGCTGACCGCGCTGCTGGCGGGGGCGGGGGTGGCGCTGGAGATCCACCTCGCCGGCCCGGCCCGTGCGCTGAGCTACTTCAGTGTGCAGAGCACGGTGCTGCTGGCGGTGGTCACGCTGGTGTCGGCCTCGCGCTCCTGGCGCCCCCGCCGCGCCCTGCCGGCCGCGCTGACGGGGGCGGTGCTGCTCTACGTGGTGATCGGGGCGGTGGTGTACCACGCGCTGCTGGCCCACACGACGCCGCCGTTCACCATGACGGGGGCCACGGCGCCGCCGGCGCGCTGGCACGGGCAGTGGGTGGCGCTCCAGGTGCTGCACACACTGGTGCCGCTGGCGGCGGTGCTGGACTGGCTGCTGCTGACGCCGGCGTCACGGATGCATCTGCGGCACGCGGCGGGGTGGCTCCTGCTCCCGCTGGCGTACCTGATCTTCCTGCTGACCCGGGCCCGCTCCCTCTACCCCTTCCTGGACGTCACGGCCCACGGCTACCGCCACACCCTGGCCAACGCCCTCCTCCTGGGCCTGGCGATCTACGCCTCCGCGGTGGTCCTGATCACCCTGGACCACGCCCGCCCCTCCCCGGTCCGCCGCCGCGTCTAACCGGATTTCGCCTGAGGCCCCCGGTGGGCTAAAGTAAACGACGTCGCCGCGACAGCAGCGACATCGGGGTGTAGCGCAGCTTGGCAGCGCGCTTCGTTCGGGACGAAGAGGTCGTGGGTTCAAATCCCGCCACCCCGACACAGGTCAGAGGCCCATTCACGTGATCGTGAATGGGCCTCTGAGTGTTTGTACAGCAGCGGAGTACAGCAACCGCTATGGCTCTTGAAGGCCGTCCCCGTCCGGCCGCTCCTCCCGCTTGCGTTTGCCCTTCTTCTTGCCGTCCCTCTGCTTGCTGCCGCCCAGAGCCTTCCCGAGCTTCCGGAGGGCCCGCCGGGTGTCCGCCGAGGGAACGTGCGTGTAGACCTCCATGGTCACCGCGATCTCGGAGTGGCGCAGGATCTGCATCGCGATCCGAGGGTGGACGTCGAGGGCGGCCAAGAGCGAGGCACAGGTGTGGCGGGTGTCGTGCACGCGGATCCGCCGGACGCCGGCACGCTCGCAGCGGCGGTCGAACTCGCGGGTGAAGTTCCGCGGCTCCACCGGGGTGCCGTTGCGGGTGGTGAAGACGAGGTCCGATTCCGTCCAGAGATCCGCGGCCCGCTCCCTCGCCACCTCCTGCTCCTTCTTACGGAGCCGGAGCGCCGCCAGGCAGATGTCCGGCAGCGGAAGCACCGCCTCGGAGGCTTCCGTCTTGGCCGTGTCGGTGTGGAGCAGGCGCCGGCGAACGCGCTGCAACTGGTGGCGGATGTGCAGCTCCCCCGTGTCGAGGTTCACGTCCGACCAGGTCAGTCCCAGAACCTCACCCTTGCGCAGGCCCAGGACGAGGATCAGCACGTACGCGGCATAGAGGTAGTCCCGCCACGTCTGCGCGTTTTCCAGGAAGGAGCACGCCTCCTCGACCGACCAAGGGTCCGGCCGCTTGCGCCGAGCTCGCTGCACCTTCACGAGCTGAGCGACGTTCTTGGAGATGCGCTCCTCCACCATGGCGTTGGTCAGCGCGCTGCGGAGGATCGTCCGGGCATCGTTGACCGAGCGCTTCGACAGCGTCTGCCGGCAGCACTCCCCCTTGGCGCAGCAGCGTTGCCGCTCTTCGGACCGCCTGGCGTCCTTGCCCTGTGCGCAGCACTGGCACGTCTCGGCAAGCCTGTTGAGCCAGCCCCGCATGTCCTGAACGGTCAGCCGGTCGAGCCGCTTCGGCCCGAGCAGCGGGACGATGTACAAGCGCACGGTCGTCTCATACGTGGCAGCGGTGAGCGGCCTGAGGTTGGGTTCCACGACCTCCTTGAGCCAGTACGCCAGGTAGTTCGCGAGCGTTGGCGTATTGGTGGCCACTGGCCCCTTCTTGGCTTCGTTGTGGAGCTTGAGCCACTTCTCGTGGACGTCCTTCCGAGTGGGGCCGTAGACGTACTTGCGTTTGCGGTTGCCGTCCGGGGTGGTCACCCATACGTAAGCCGCGAAGCCGTTCCTGTACGGGTAGATGGACCCTTCGCCGTTGCCTCGCTTCCCGCTCACACGGACCACCTCTCCGCCCCTGCTGTGCAGCGGTTCACGTACTCGTCGACCCAGGCGGGGAGGATGCGGCGGTTGCGACCGATCTTCACGGAACGGATCTCGCCCGTCAGTACGAGCATCTTGGTTTTGGAGAGGCTAAAGCCGAGCATCTCGGCGACCTCAGCTGTCGTGTGCCACTTCCGACTGATCGCGGTCGTAGTCATCGGGTGGGTTCTCCTTCCGTCCCGAGGGCAGCTTCGAGGGATGCGGTAAGCCAGGCTTCGGCGGCGCTGAGGCCGGTGCCGGCGAAGACCCAGTGGGCGAGGACGTACGTCGTGTCCGTCTGCCGTTCGTCGGTTGCTGCCCGTGCTCGGCGCCATTCGGCGCGGGCGTCTCGGAGGGCGCCGAGGGTGGTGGAGTAGCGGCGGGACTTGGTGGAGAAGTGGCCGCGGAAGCCGAGCATGTGGGCCCAGGCGCGCAGGCGTAGGTGTTCGAGGTCCTTGCGGGCGCCGAGGGTCCAGGCCGTTCGGATGAGGCGGCGGGCGTGGTCGCTGATGTCGAGCTGGGCGAGTTCGGCGGCGAACTTCAGCGGCCGGTCGAGAGCTCCCGTGGCGGTCTCGGCACCCTT
Organism: Streptomyces sp. SID1328; assembly: GCF_009865595.1. Taxonomy (NCBI): domain Bacteria; kingdom Bacillati; phylum Actinomycetota; class Actinomycetes; order Kitasatosporales; family Streptomycetaceae; genus Streptomyces; species Streptomyces sp. SID1328. The sequence continues at coordinate 33,179 of NZ_WWKH01001008.1, forward strand.
GGTGGCGTACTTGGCGATGTAGGCGGCGACGGCCCGCTCGGTCAGCTCCTGGCCGCCGTCGAAGTCGGCGGAGCGGATGGTGCGTACGTCGAGCTGGCGGCCGAAGGTGAAGACGTGGGCCCGGCCGTCGATGACGGGCCCGTCGACGCGGACGGCGGTGGTGGCGGCATGGATGGCGTCGGTCAGCAGCTCGGCGGTGGCCCAGGCGGGAGGCGGGGTGTCGCCGCCCTCGGGGCCGTCGAGGCGGATGACGGCGTGGAAGTGGACGGCGCCGCGCTTCTGGTACTCGGCGACCTTGGCGAAGGACACCCGGGCGTACTCGCGGAAGGTCCGTTGCGTGAGGCCGGCGCGCTTGGCGACCTCGCGGCGCAGGTAGGTCGAGAAGCGGCGCCACAGCGGACCGGCGTGCGCGTTCCAGAGGATGGCCGCGTCGTAGTCGTAGGTGTCCGGGTCGAGCGGGGTGCCGAGGGCGGGGTCGTCCTGATCGTGGCGGGTGCCGCAGCGACAGGGGCGGACCGAACGGGCCGGGCCGGTGGGGCGGTTGTGGACGGGGCCGAAGCCGGGGGCGGTGAAGGTGGCGAAGACGCGGGGGTGTGCGGCGACGCGTTCGGGGACGCCCTTGCCGCCGCGCAGGCCGGAGGTGATCAGGTGGAAGGTGTCCCGGCGGTAGACCTCCGCACAGGCTGCGCAACGGGTCGTACGGCGGTTGTTGCAGCGGACGAGGAGATGACCGGCCGGGAGTTCGGCAGAGTCGAGGTGGTGGAGGACGCTACCGATCTCGCCGGTGCGGGTGTTCACGTCGTACTCGGTGCGGTGACCGTCGAGGCGGATCGGGTTCGTGCAGCCGCCGAGGCCCGAGAGTTGACGCAGGAGGGCGGGCATGGTGCCGAGGGCGGCCAGGTCTCCGAGTTCGGTCAGCGGGGGCGGGGTGGCACGGGTGATGATGGGCTTGCTCCTTCTGGCTTCGGCTGGGAGGAGAGAGGGCCCCCGGGGCGGCGGATGCTTGGCGGTATCGAGGCCGGCCCGGGGGTCTGGTGCGTCAGCGGCGGTGTTGCTCGCGGAGCATCGAGCGCAGGACCACGGCGGCGACGGCCACGGAGATGGCCGTCACGGCGACGGCGGCCAGGAGCGCGGTCAGCACGACTCCGCCGACGAGGACGGCCGCGACGGCTCCGGTGCTGACGGAGATCTGCGGGACCGGGCGCCGCACAGGCGTCGGTTCGGCCGTGGTGTGGGTGTGCGCGGGCGGCGAGGTCGGGGTGTCGGGGTACTTGGGCAGGAACACGGCGAAGCTCTCCTTACCTACTCGTCTAGTCATGTGAGCCGTTGACGATTCCGACGCCGGAGCGCGTGCCGGACTCGATGGCCGGGGCCAAGAACGTGTGCGAGAGCCAGAAGCCGAAGAGGGCGATCAGGACGACGATCCACGTGCGGACGCCGAGGAACTTGACCGCTCCCCAGGCGAAGAAGCCGAGGACGACGACGAGCGGAAGGCTGACGGTCACGGGAGGCGGGTCCTTTCAGCGAACGGGGCAGCGGTGGGTGCGGGCGGCCAGTTCGGCGGCGGCGCGGCTGTCGTAGTCGGCAGAGAAGCCGCAACGCGGGGCCGTGCAGGCGGCGGTGTGCTTCTCCCGGCCGCGCCCGTCGTAGGAGGTGCCGACCTGGACGGGGCCGATTCGGGTGACGGAGCGGAAGCGGCGGTTGGCGGACATGTTGGTCTCCCTTCAGAGCTGGGCGGCGATGGCATCGGCCATGGGCAGGGGAACGCCGAGGCGGGCGCGCAGGGTCGGGGTGTCGATGGCCTCTCCGGTACGGGTGTGGTGCTCGGCGGCGACCTTGCGGGCGTGCTGGACCAGGGCGGCCGGGACGGGGACGGGCGGTGGAGCGGGAGCCGAAGCAGTGGCCGGCGGGAGCAGGGGCTCAGGTGCGGATTCGGGCTCGCTCTCCTGGTCCTCGATGGCCGGGAGCGGCTGTAGTCCGTCAGCGTCCTCGGGCTGGCCCTCCGCTACGGGTGCGGAATGGGCGAGGAGTGTGCCGCCGAGGAAGGCGACCGCGGGCCAGCCCGCGACGAGGATGCGCAACCAGGCTGGCACCTGGTCGATGTCGAGGAGTCCGGCGGTGGCGACGTTCGCTCCGAGGGACGCGGTCAGCGCGATCACGAACCAGCACCACCCGGCGGCTTTCGCGTCACCGGTCCGAAGTCGGCGCCAGGCGGCGACGAGCAGCAGGTCGACGGAGACGGGATACGCCCATGCCTTCCATCCGTCCTGACCGGCGGCCGAGGCGATGTCGTGCAGGTGGGCGAAGGACAGCGCGGCGGCGATGACCGCCTGAACGAGCACCGCGTCGACGCGGGCCAGGTGGGCGCGCATGCTGCGGCTCCTTCCGGCTTCGGGCATGGGAGGGGTAGGGACGTGGCGCGAGGCGGTCACGCCGACCGGAGGTGAGGCGGAAGCGCGGGTCAGTCGGCCACGGGTCGCGGCTTCACGACCGGGGACGGGATCTCGACCGGCGGCGCTGGAACGTCGGGCCGGAAGGGCTTGAGCGCGGGAAGGTCGGGGACCATGTGGGCCCAGGCGCGGCAGGTCTCGGCGGCGTCGCCGAGGGAGAGATACGGCGTGCGGATGCGGGACCAGCCGCCGGAGGTGTCACCGGCCACGGCGAGGCCGGGACGTTCGGGAGCGATGGCGCAGGCGGCGAAGACGGCTTCCGGGGCGATGTCGCCGAGTGCCATCTTGGCGGAGGCTTCGTCGTTGACGCGGTGGCAGACGCGGCCGGTCAACTGGGCCCGCAGCATGGTCGCGCCCTTGCCCAGCTCTGCGCCGAAGCGCTGCCCGCACACCTCCAGGTAGATGCCGGCGGCGCGGCCGAGCTGGGCGAGCCGGATGAGCTGGGTGACCATCTCGTCCCGCCGTTCCTCGTCCTTCTTCGTGGCGACGAGGAAGAGTTCGGCGACCTCGTCGACGAACAGCACGACGGGTACGGGGCGTTCGCTCTCGGGCAGGCCCCAGATGTCGGAGGTGATCTCCTCGTCCGGCGTGCCGGGGGCGATGCCCTGTCGGGCCTTGATCAGGTCGTACCGTTCCTCCATTTCTCTGATGAGCGCGGGCAGCAGTTCGGCGGCCTGCTCCGGGTTCGTGGCGAGGGCCGAGAGCCGTGCGGCGAAGGGCGCGAGTTCGACGCCCCGCTTGCAGTCGATGCCGACCAGGGCGACCGGCTGCTGGGCGAGTCCGGCGACGAGGTGACGCAGGTACATGGACTTGCCGGACAGGGTGGCGCCGAGGGTGAGTTGGTGCGGGACGGTGCGGTAGTCGCGCAGGAAGGGTGTGGCGTCCTCGCGCAGCGCGACCGGGACCCGGAGGAATGCGGCCCGAGTCTTGCGCGGCATGCGCACCCGGTTCAGCACGTCGAAGCCGACGAGTCGCAGGTCGACCACGCCCGGCTTCACCGTGGTGACGTAGATGGCGTGAACTCCCCAGGCGTGCCGCAGCCGTTCGGCGGAGGCGGCCACGTCGGCCGGCTCCTGACCGGGGGCGAGCCGCAGGCGGAGCCGCAGTCCGGTCGTGGTGGGTCGGATGATTCCGCGTCGCGGCGGTACGGGCCGGACCTCACGGCGGCTTGTCGCCTTCATCGCCAGGACCCAAAGCCGGGACGGAGCCACGGTGAGGCCACAGGCTTCCATGACGGACCCGTACGAGCCGAGCAGGCGGACAATCGAGAGCGGTAAGCCGACCGTGGACCAGTAGAGGCCGGGGTGTCGCGCCCGGGCGTAGGCGGCCCCACCACCGAGTGCGGCGACGGGACCACCCACCTCCAGGAGCGTTGTCAGGTCGGACATCAGGCCGAGGCCCCCACAGCGGCCGGGAAGGCAGCCGGAGTGACGGCGGCGGCCCGGTAGGCGATGCCGTGCCGCTGCTGCCCGTTGAACACGCTCTCCCACGGACGGGCGGCCAGACCGGGCAGCGAGACCGGCGCGCCGAGCGCGAGCCCTTCCGACACCCCGCTCTCCGGAACGGTCACCTTGATCAGGGACGACTCTCCCTCCTCGATGTACACGACGCCGATCGTCATCAGCGACTCGCCGCTGACGGCGTCCTTCGCGATCTCGCCCGTCTGCCGGTCACGGACCTTGGGCTCGGGTGCCTCGGTCAGCAGGATCGTCGCGGCCGAGGTCTCCACACGGATGGTGCGCAAGGCTTCTTCCCGTCTACTCGTCTATACAAGAAGCGATCTGAGGACCCGTCATCGCCGGGAACGAGATCACCTTGCCACACAACTTGCCCACTCGTCTATACGAGTAAGCGGGTCGGCGTGTACGAGTCCGAAGAAGTGGCCTCGCGCACCGCCGATCAGGTCGCCGGGAGCTGGTAGGAGAGGACATAGGCGTCGGCCGCCATCACCGTGTCGCAGACCTCCACGGCCCGCCCCTCGGTGTCGAAGGCGGTGCGGACGAGGTGAATGACCGGCACGCCTGCGGCCAGGCGCAGCGTCTTGACCTCAGTGGGCGAAGGCATCCGGGCGCGGATCTCCTCCTCGAAGTGGTCGAGGTGGTGGCCCAACTCTTCGAGACGGGCGTAGATGCCGCCGGGGCCGGGGTTGGGCTCGGCGATCTGGGTGCCGCGGGCGATGTCGAGCGGCAGGTAGGACGTGGCGAACTCCACCGGGCGTCCGTCCAGCAGGTACCGGCGCCGCCGGGCGAGTACACGGCGTACCGAGCCGAGCCGCGTAGAGATGTCCTGGCTCGCCTTCTCCTCCTTGACCTCCAGGCTGTCGACCTGCGGATGACTGCCGGCGGCATCGGCCTCCACGATGAACGCGGACTTGCCCTGCTCGCGGTGGCGGCGGGCGAAGCGGTCGGAGGCGAGCCGGCGCACGGGCGGACGGGGCCTGACGAAGACGCCCTTGCCATGCTCGGCGTGCACCAGGCCTTCACCCGTGAGGATCGAGAAGGAGTTCCGGACCGTCATCCGGGAAACGCCGTAGTGCTCGACCAGCTCGGCCTCGGAGGGCAGCTTCTCCCCTTCCTTGAAGCGCCCACGGTCGATGGCCTCGCGCAACTGGTCGGCAATCTGCCGGAAGACCGCACGATCACTCGTGGGGTCAAGCGCGCCGAGAACGCTCGATAGAGAGGTCACGGATACTCCTTTAGGTATCTAGACGAGTGGCCGAGTGTTGTTGCTACGGTGGAGAGCCTAGCCAGCCGAGAGGGCCGAGGAACGTGAGCACAGAACGCCCGCACTCCGTGAGCGTCGCCGGGGTCATCGTTGACGACAACGGCCGTGCCCTCTTGATCAAGCGCCGCGACAACGGCCATTGGGAACCGCCGGGCGGAGTCCTCGAACCCGAGGAGACCATCCCCGACGGCCTTCAGCGTGAGGTCCTCGAAGAGACCGGCATCAAGATCGCCCTTCCGGCGGCTCTCACCGGCGTCTACAAGAACATGACGGGCCTGATCGTCTCGCTGGTCTTCCGCTGCGAAGCGATCGACGGCACCCTCACCACGGGGGACGAGACCCGAGCCCTTCGCTGGGCCACCCGTGATGAGGTCACCGAACTCACCGACGAGGCGTACGCGATCCGCGTCCTGGACGCACTCGACGCGACGACCCCGCCGGCCATCCGCGCCCACGACGGCGTGAAACTCGTCTAGTCCGAACCCGCTGCACATGGCGGCCTACCTGCATGAAGGAACTTGTATGCACGAGTATACGAGTAGTGCTCGGGTCTGGGGGCTGAGTTGCCCAGGATTCCCGGAAGAGGTGAGCCGGGCCCGCCGATGGACCCGCGACATCCTGCGCGGCTCCCCTTTAGCCGAGGACGCCGAACTGATCGTGAGCGAGCTGAGCGCGAACGCGATCCTTCACACGGCGAGCGGCCGAGAGTACGGCGGCTTCCACCTGGCCGTCGCGGTCTCCGCTCAGGTAGTGGCGGTCTCGGTCACGGATGACGGCGGTACGGGGACGGCCCCGAAGGTCGAGCACCAGGACCAGGACGCCGAGCACGGCCGGGGCCTGGGCATGGTCAGCGTCATCGCTCACCGGGTCGTCGTGCACGACAGCGACCAGGGCCACACGGTCACCGCAGAGTTGTACGCGGACGCCCGGCGAGGAGGTCATCCGTGCTGAGTCAGGAAACCCGCCGCGGCTTCTGGTGCGAGTGTTGGACAGAAGACCGCACCGAGCAGCGGGGGCCGGCACTCCTGGCATCCTTCGATGCCTACTCGGCACCCCAGGCCGACCGATGGGTGGCGGTGGCACTCCGCACGATCTCACCGGCCTTGGACCCGGACGCTTCGGACGAGGCGTGGGAGTGGCTGCATGACGGCCGCGCGGAAACCAGACGAGCCCTACTGCGGTCGGAGTCTTGCAGGGTGTCAGTCACACACGCCGGCACCCGCGTCACTTGGACCATCCGACCGGTGACATACCTACCGCTAGCTTACCGAACAGAGCTCCCGCCCTGCGCCCAGGAGTTCAGACCCCGATCCAGGATGTCCCCTCTCAGCTGACCCCGAAGGCCCGGTCTCGTCCGTGAAGCCGGGCCTCAGGCATGCTCGGCGGCATGAGCGCCTACAGCAGCGACCTGGACCTGAACGTCACCGACGCCACCGGCAACGGCGTAGAGGTGGACGTGGCAACGAACCTGCTGAACGGCACCGTTCGCCTGTCCGTGCTGTGGACCCAGGAGGTCTATCTGCACCCCGACGATGCCGAACGGGTAGCCCAGTCACTGCTACGAGCTGCCGAACACGGCCGGCATATCGCAGAAACCCGCAAGCCGGAGGCTGATCCAAGCACCAGCGCGAGCGACTGAGTTACAACTTTCTCTACGGGTTCAAGCCCCGGCTGCGCTCCGCTCCGCCGGGCGCGCT
>NZ_WWKH01001009.1:0-1828 GCF_009865595.1 Streptomyces sp. SID1328
GGGAGGCCGGCCGCGAGCGCCTCGACGACGGCCAGCCCGAACGCCTCCTCCGGGGAGGGGGCGGCGAGCACGTCCATCGCGGAGGTCAGCGCGGGCAGGTCGGGACCGGTCGAGCCGTCGGGGAGGCCGGGGACCTCGCCGGTGAACAGCACCCGGTCCAGGACTCCGGCCGCGGCGGCGGTGCGGCGGAGCGCGCCTTCTTCGGGCCCGCCTCCGACCAGCAGCAGGCGGCAGTCGGGCGGCAGTTGAGCGAGGGCCTCGATCGAGATGCCGAACCGCTTGCCGGGGGCCAGCCGTCCGACGCCGCCGATCACGAAGGCGTCGTCCGGGATGCCCAGTCGGGCGCGGACGAGCGCCCGCCGGTGCGGGTCGAAGCGGAAGGGCTCCAGGTCGATGCCGTTGGGGACGACCGCGATACGCGGCTCCGGTACGCCCCAGCGGGTCAGGCGGGCGGCGACGGTGGGGGAGACGGCGACCGTAGAGCGGCCCAGGCGTTCCCCGGCCAGATACAGCGCGCGTACACCGGAGTTGAGCGGGCGCCCCTCCATCTGGGAGTCGCCCAGAGAGTGCTCGGTGGCGACCACCGCGCGTACGCCCGCGAGCCGTGCCGCCAGCCGGCCGTAGAGACAGGCCCGGTAGAGGTGGGTGTGGACCAGGTCGTAGCGGCCGCGCCGGATCAGCCGGGCCAGCCGGGGCAGGGCGGCCAGATCCCGGTTGCCGCCCATGGCGAGGTCGGCCACCCGCACCCCGTCGGCCCGCAGCCCGGCCGCCACCGGGCCGGGGTTGGTCAGCGTCACCACGTCGCACTCGACGGGCAAGTGGCGCAGCAGAAGCCGCAGTTGCTGCTCGGCGCCCCCCACTCCGAGGCCGGTGATGATGTGCAGCGCCCGCATCACAGCCCCGCCACGGGCCGGCGGCGCAGCCGGTGCAGCCGGTACTTCAGGAACAGTCGCAGGGCGTTGTCGTTCTGCCCCACATGCACGCGGGGCAGCGCGTGCGGGCCGCTCAGCTCGCCGGGGTCGATGGCGCAGGCGTAGCCGTAACCGGCCTCCCGTACGGCCTCGACCACGCGCCCGTCGACCGTGCCGTAGGGGTAGCAGAAGCCCTGGACCGGAGCACCGGTCAGCTCGGTCAACAGGGCTCGGCTGTCACTGACCTCGGCGTGCAGGACGGTGTCGTCGGCGCGGGTGAGGTCGACGTGGGTCAGGCCGTGGGAGCCGATCTCCACCCCGGCCCGGTGGGCCTCACGCACGGTGTCGGCGGTCAGCAGGGGCTTGCGCGGGCCGAGCGGGTCCCAGGTGTTCTCGCCGCCGAGCCGGCCGGGCAGCACGAACAGGGTGGCCGTGCACTCCCAGCGGGTCAGCAGCGCCAGCGCGTCGGTGACGAAGTCGGCGTACCCGTCGTCGAAGGTGAGCCCGACCAGACCGCGCCCGGCGCCCCGCGCGCGGGCGGCCAGCAGCTCGCCCACCGACACGCCCCGCAGCCCCCGTCCGCGCAGCCAGCGCAACTGGCGCTCCAGCCGGGCTGGGGTGACGGTGACGTGATACGGGTCGTCGGAGCAGTCGCCGACCGAGTGGTACATGGCGATCCACGGGACGGGACCGCCTCCGCCCGGCCTGGGGGAGCCGGTGCGGAGGACGGACGCGGACTCAACGGAAGACGGCATGAGCGAGCCTTCGGGTGTGGGTGCGTACGGAACGGAGGGCGGGTGCGAAGCCCTGGGCGCCCAGGGCCCAGCCGAGCAGGACGAAGACGGTGATGACGGTGAGGCCCCCGGCGGCGAGCCCCGCGAGCGCCCCCACGGGCAGGCTCGCGGCCCAGGCCCCGG
>NZ_WWKH01001010.1:0-1790 GCF_009865595.1 Streptomyces sp. SID1328
GGGGTGGGGGAGGCGACGGGCGAGGGGGAGAACGTTGTCGTGACCGTCACCCGCGGGGGCGACGGGTCCGCCACCGGCTGTCCGGGGGAGTCGTCGGTGCGCAGGAGCAGGAACGCCAGGAGCGTGACGAGGGCCGCGCCCAGGACCACCGCGGCCGGCAGATAACGCTTCCGCGGTGGCCGGCTCCGGCGTGGGGCGGGCCCTTCGGGTGCCGCGACCGGTGCGGGACCGCCTCGGTGGGCGTATGCCGTGCCGCCCCAGGGCAGCAGCCCCTCCGCGAGGGCCTGCCGCGGGTTGTCCCGCAGCGCGCTCAGGTCCTCGAACGCGGCCGTGCAGCAAGGACATCGGGCCTTGTGCGCGTCCAGGTCGACGCTGCGGCGGGGCCTCTCCGGCCGTACCGCCTCCTCGATCAGCCGGCGGAAGTCCGCGCAGCGCGGGTCGTCGGACGCGGCCAGCCGGTGGCGCAGACATGCCTGGGCCAGCGTCTGCAGGGCTTGCGGGATGCCGTGGGCGACATCGGCGGGGCCGAGGCCGAGGTAGGCGGCGGTCCGCTCCTGGGGCTCCTCCTCCAGGACGCCGTACCAGACGAGGCCCTGGTCGCGGGAGGGCAGCGACACGAACGCCGGGAGCAGGGGCGGGGTCGGACCATCGGGCGCGGCAGTGGAGTTGAGCACCAGCAGCAGGCCGGGATCGAGGCCCGCCGCCCGCTCGTCGCGGGCCCAGGAGGCCGCGGCCCGACCCGCCAGGAGCAGCAGGTGGTGGCGCAGCGGCACGTTCGGCTCGATACCGCGCGCCGTGTCCCGGGCGGCCTCGGTGAGGGCCTCGCCCGCCAGCCTGCGGGCGGTGGACTCGCCGGTGGTGCACAGGCGGGCGTAGGCGAGTAGCGCCGGCTGGTGGCGCCGGCGCAGTTCCTGGAGCGCCGGGTACGCCGTCGGGGCGGGGGTGCGCAGCAGTTCGGTGAGCCGCGCGTCCGGCGTGTCCTGGACGTCCTCGTCCGGCTCGCTCTGAGCCATGCGCACCCTCCGTCCCCTGGGGTTCTGACATACCAGTCAGTCGGGTGGCCCATGGTGCTGGAGGGGTGCGGTCCGGGAAAGGGGTTACTTCAGGTAACACATAACGGTTCGCGCACCGGCGGCACGGAAGAGGCGGCCCGGCATCGTCAGCCGGGCCGCCTCACGCGTACGGGAAAGGTCCGCCTTCCGGCGGCGCCCACCCTCACTCGTCCAGCGTCAGTCCCTTGCGCAGCCGCGTCAACGTCCGCGACAGCAGCCGGGAGACGTGCATCTGGGAGATGCCCAGCTCCTCGCCGATCTCGGACTGGGTCAGACCCGCCACGAACCGCAGGGAGAGGATCTTCCGGTCGCGGGGCGCCAGTTCGGCGATGAGGGGCTTCAACGACTCGACGTACTCGATGCCTTCGAGCCCGTGGTCCTCGTACCCGATCCGGTCCGCGAGCGCGCCCTCGGCGTCGTCCTCGGCGGGCTGCGCGTCCAGGGAGGAGGCGGTGTAGGCGTTCGAGGCGGCCATGCCCTCGACGACCTCCTCGTGGGAGAGCCCGAGGCGCTCGGCCAGTTCCGCGACGGTGGGGGCGCGGTCCAGCCGCTGGGCCAGCTCGTCCCCGGCCTTGGCCAGGTCGAGCCGCAACTCCTGCAGGCGGCGCGGAACGCGCACGGACCACGAGGTGTCACGGAAGAAGCGCTTGATCTCGCCGATGATGGTCGGCATGGCGAAGGTCGGGAACTCGACCCCGCGCGACATCTCGAAGCGGTCGATCGCCTTGATCAGGCCGA
>NZ_WWKH01001011.1:0-1900 GCF_009865595.1 Streptomyces sp. SID1328
CCACCTCCCTTCGCCCCGCCCGTCCCCGCGCCCCCGGTACGCCACCCCTTCCAGAACTGCGACGGCTGCAACCGCGCCTTCCGAGCCCCTGAGCCGGGCCGGTGCCGCGACTGCTCTCCCGGAGGCCGCCTAGCATGAAAGCGACGATCCTTGCCCCGCCCGAGGACGCAGGCACCTCAGGGCCCACAGGAGGAGCGAGCGCCATGGCCACAGCACCGGACGACGCACGCCAGGGCACCCTGCACCAGTACCGGGCAATGCGGGACTTCGTTCAGTCCATGGACGACACCCTTCCGGGCAAGTTCGAGATCACCAGGGAAGGGATCGTCCACGACATGATGTCGCCCGTCAGGCAGCATGAGCTGACCGTGCTGCGTCTGCGGAAGCGCCTGGAGAAGGCCATGCCGGAGGAACTCGTGGCCCACACGGGCGAACCCGACGTGGAGGACGCGGCCGTGGGCGTCATGCGGCATCCCGACGTGATGGTGATCGCCGAGGCGGACATGGAGGGGGAGGGTGCCTTCGACCCCCGTACGCTCGTCGCCGCCGTCGAGATCGTCTCCCGCTCCAACCCGGAGAACGACTGGGTCGGCAAGGTCCGCGACTACCCCCTGCTGGGCATCCCGGTCTGCGCGGTCTTCGACCCCCGCACCGGCTCCGGCGCCGTCTTCACCGACATCCACCCCACCCCCGCCGGGCCGCGCTACGCCACCCGCAAGGACTTCGTCTACGGCGAGGAGGCCACCATCGCCAAGTGGACCATCCCGACGGACGGCCTGCCGCGCTATGCCGACGACGGCACCGCGCAGGGCACGTACTGAACCGTCGGCCCCGTCCTCGTACGCTGGACCCCATGACCGAACTGCCCGCCCGGCGTCTGCTGCTCGTGCACGCGCATCCCGATGACGAGTCGATCAACAACGGCGCGACCATGGCCAAGTACGTGGCCGAGGGGGCGCACGTGACTCTGGTGACCTGCACGCTGGGGGAGCGGGGGGAGGTGATCCCGCCGGAGCTGCGGCATCTGGAGGGGGCCGCGCTCGGGGCGTACCGGAGGGGCGAGCTGGACGCCGCCCTCGGGGAGCTGGGCGTTCGTGACGTGCGGGTGCTCGGGTACCAGGACTCCGGGATGATGGGGCTCGCGGACAACGACGACCCCGCCGCCTTCTGGCAGGCCGACCTCGACCAGGCCGCCGGGGCGCTCGCGGACGTGATGCTGGAGGTCCGGCCGCAGGTCGTCGTCGCGTACGACGACAACGGCGGATACGGCCACCCCGACCACATCCAGGCCCACCGCGTCACCATGCGCGCCGTCGAGCTGGCCGCCGGCCGGGGGCACCAGGTGGCCAAGGTCTACTGGAACCGCATGCCCCGCTCGGTCGTCGAGGACGCCTTCGCGCGGCTCGCCGAGGAGTTGCCCGGCCTGCCGTTCGGCAAGAGCGCCGACATCGCCGACCTGCCCGGCGTGGTCCCGGACGAGCGGATCACCACCGCCGTCGACGGCACCGCGTACGCCGCCGCCAAGGCCGCCGCGATGCGCGCCCACGCCACCCAGATCACCGTCGCGGGCGACTACTTCGCGCTCTCCAACGACCTCGCCCAGCCGCTGTTCGGCACCGAGTACTACGAGTTGGTGCGGGGCAGCGCCGAACCCGGCGAGAGCGACCTCTTCGCCGGAGTGGAGGTGGCGTCATGAGCAGCTCGATGCTCGCCCAGCCCCTGCAACGCCCCTCCCTCGGCCGGATGGCCGCGCTGCTCGGGCTCGCCCTGCTCGGTGCGGTCGCCGGCGTCGCCGGGGCGCTGGTGCAGGCCGCCTGGTTCCCGCTCGGCCTGCTGCTCGCCCTGGCGGGCGCGGGCGGGCTGTTCCTCGGCGGCGGCTACGCGCTGCGCGGCCGCTCGG
>NZ_WWKH01001012.1:0-1460 GCF_009865595.1 Streptomyces sp. SID1328
GGTACCCGGCGATGTCCAGCGCCTCCCAGGTCGGGGTGTTCAGTACGGGCAGGCCGTAGTACGAGGTGAACTCGGCGTCCGGTACCACCGGTTGGCCGTCCTCGCCCCGACGGCGGCGGCGTCGCCGTGAGGCGCGGGGCACGGCTGGGCCGTTCATCGCCGCCTCCCGGCGAATCCGGCGGCGACGAGCGCGCCGAGCGTGGCCGCCGCCAGCGCCGCGTGCCGCCACATGTCGGGCAGGTCCCTGGTGGTCACCACCGGGTCCGGCGGCAGTCCGTACACCTCGGGCTCGTCGAGCAGCAGGAAGAACGCGCCGTCGCCGCCGACCCCGTTCTCCGGGTCCTCGCCGTACAGCCGGGCGTCCGTCACCCCGGCGGCGTGCAGGCCCGCCACCCGGGTGGCGGCCCGCTCGCGCAGTTCGTCCAGTGGGCCGAACTGGATGGAGTCGGTCGGGCACGCCTTGGCGCAGGCCGGTTCCATGCCGACGCCGAGCCGGTCGTAGCACAGGGTGCACTTCCAGGCCCGGCCGTCGTCCGGGCGCTGGTCGATGACGCCGTACGGGCAGGCGGGCACGCAGTAGCCGCAGCCGTTGCAGATGTCCTCCTGTACCACCACCGTGCCGAACTCGGTGTGGAACAGCGCGCCCGTGGGGCACACGTCCAGGCAGGCCGCGTGGGTGCAGTGCTTGCACACGTCGGACGACATCAGCCAGCGCATTCCGGCCGGGTCCTCGGGAGCGACCGGGGGCAGGGCGTCGCGCGGGCCGGGGGAGTCGGTGCCGAGCCGAGCGGCGGCGGCGAACACGTCGTCGTCCCCCGCGCTCTCCCGGCCGGCCGGGACGCGCTGCTCGATGAAGGCCACGTGCCGCCAGGTGTCGGCGCCGAGCCGTCCGGTGTTGTCGTACGACATGCCCGTCAGCTCCAGCCCGTCCTCCGGGATGGCGTTCCACTCCTTGCAGGCGACCTCGCACGCCTTGCAGCCGATGCAGACGGAGGTGTCGGTGAAGAAGCCCACGCGCGGCGGGGCGTCGGGGTAGCCGTCGGCGGCGGCCAGGTCCGGCTCCGGGCCGGACAGCAGCTCGCCGCCCGGCCGTGTGCCGTGGTCGTCCCGAACCATGCGACAGCCCTCCTCGGTCTCCCGGTGGCCCACACTCCCGAGCGTGGCACGTGTGCCCGGACCGCGCGCCCCGAGACGGCCGGCTCCCGCATCCGGTGACCCGGCCCCGCATGCTCACGGGACCACGGGGTACCCGCGACGGGCCGCCCGAACGGCGCGGCGAGCCCCGACCCCGGCAGACGAGGAGAAGCCATGACGGAGCACCACGACACCCACGCCCGGCCCGTCCCCAGGGACCTGCCCGACCAGCAGGCGAGCCACGACAACGACCGCTGGGACGCCCCCGTGAAGGACGACGCCCGCGAGGTGCCCGACACGGACGAGGCGGGCGCCGGCCCGCGCGG
>NZ_WWKH01001013.1:0-1152 GCF_009865595.1 Streptomyces sp. SID1328
GCCGACGCCCTGCCGGGTGTCGTGGGCGCGGTCGGCGACCGGCTGGACGTGCTGTTCGACAGCGGCATCCGCACCGGCGACGACATCGCCAAGGCGCTCGCCCTGGGCGCCCGCGCGGTCCTGCTCGGCCGCCCCTACGCGTACGGGCTCGGGCTGGACGGCCAGGCGGGCGTCGAGCACGTCGTCCGCAGCATCCTCGCGGAACTCGACCTGACCCTGGCCCTCTCCGGCCACGCCTCCCCCGCCACCCTGAACCCGTCCGTCCTGACGGAGGAGTTCTAGGACGTTTCCCCCGGCTGTCCTGGCGGGGCTAGGTCGCCGGGGAGCATGGGGCGCATGAAGGTGCGCTCGTGGCGCAGCACGCATCCGCTGTCGTCGCGGATGCGGTCCGCCTCGATGAACTCGGGGTCCCGGCCGAAGAGTTGCCGGTACTCCTCGTAGGCGGCCAGGCTGGGAAAAGTGAACAGGGCCAGAGCCTCGTCACTCGCGCCCTCCGCCGGCAGGAAGTAGCCGTGGTGCACGCCGCCGTGGGCCTGCACCAGTTCCATCCAACGCCGGCCGAACCGCTCGAAGGCCGCGATCTTCCGAGGGTCGATGGTGTACCGCACGACGCATGTGATCACGGAACAAGGCTAGGGCTTGGCCCGCCGATCAGGCCGGCGTCTCGTAGGTCTCCGCCGCCGACAGCGAGCCGGGGGTGGCCGACGGGGTGTCGGTCAGCCAGTGCTGGGCGGGTGAGCGGTCGCGGAGCGAGACCACGATGTCGGCGCCGGGACGCGCGTCCGCCGAGGCCAGCGCGAGGGTCTCGTCCCAGCGGGGCAGCAGTTCGCCCCGCACGGTGAGGTCGTACCGCACATCCTCTCCGCGCTCGGTGCCCGCGTCGTCGCAGGTGCCCAGGATGACGACGGCGGCGTCGGCGTGGGAGTCGAGGCACAGCTCGGGGTCGGCCTGGCTGTGCAGGAGGCCGTCCGCGTCGTACGTCCACTGCTGGGTGACGGCGTCCGAGCACAGGGCCAGCGTCACCAGCCCGCCACGCTCCGGCTCGCCCTTGATGCCCAGGCACAGCCCGGCCCCCGCGTTGCGCAGCCGGATCGGCCGGCCGGCCAGGGGCGGGGTGGCCGAGGCGGTCGCCGACGGCTCGGCGGTCCGGGG
>NZ_WWKH01001014.1:0-903 GCF_009865595.1 Streptomyces sp. SID1328
GCCCGGCCGAGCGCGGCCCGCGCCTCGTCGGCGCGGTCCCGTACGCGGTGGAGCGTGGAGGTGTAGGCGAGCCGGCCCCGCTCGCAGGCGGCCGCCCCGCGCTCCTCGTCGCTGTAGGCCCGTGCCTCGGCGGTGCGCAGCGCGTCCTCGGCCGCCTCCCAGCCCCGCTCGGTGTACAGGCACCGCTCCACCAGCAGCGCGGCCCGCTGAAGCGTCGCCCGGGGGGTGTCCGTGGGCAGGAGGGCCGCCGCGTCGGCCCAGCAGGCCCGTGAGCGCAGCCGCCACACCGCGGTCTGGAGCGGATCCTCATCGGCGGTCGTTCCGTCACCAGACATGGCGGGATGCGCCACGTTGCCCTCCCCGAGCACGCCGTCGAGCTGTTGAGTGCGTGCATTCCAGCACCGATCACCGGGCCGGGCCAAGAGGGTGGGTGAAACTTTTCACAAAGTTGCGGACCGGGGGCCGAACGGCCGTCCCGTGGCGCCGGAAGATCGAATTCGCTCCCCGGCGCCGACCGCGCTGATCACGCCCGTACGGCGGTCCTCAGCTCATCCGCAGCGCGAGGAAGAAGTCCAGCTTGTCCTCCAGCCGGGACAGGTCCCGGCCTGTCAGCTGCTCGATCCGCCCCACCCGGTACCGCAGCGTGTTGACGTGCAGATGGAGCCGGCTCGCGCACCGCGTCCAGGAGCCGTCGCTGTCGAGGAACGCCTCCAGCGTCGGGATCAGCTCGGCCCGGTGCCGCCGGTCGTACTCGGTGAGCGGGTCCAGCAGCCGGGCGGTGAAGGCGCGCCGCACGTCGTCCGGGACGAACGGCAGCAGGAGCACGTGCGAGGCGAGCTCCTGGTGCCCCGCCGCGCACACCCGGCCGGGCCGGGCCGCGGCGACCCGGCGGGCGTGCCGGGC
>NZ_WWKH01001015.1:0-792 GCF_009865595.1 Streptomyces sp. SID1328
CGGGCCGCCGCCCAGGCCGCGGCCGAGGCCGAGCGGGCCGGCGAGCCCTCGGGCACCCGCACCGTCAACACCGGTATGCCGACCGTCCCCGCGGCCCGCTCCATGCCGACCCAGCCGACCTCGGGCAGCCCCACCCTCCGCGACGACCCGAGGCCCCCGGCCTTCCCCGGCCCCCGCAGCGGCTGACCGGCCCGACCCCCGCCCTCCCGGCAACCGACCGGGAGGGCGTTCGTGTGCCGGGAAGAACCCTCAGCCGATGTCCGGCGGATCGATCCGCACCCGTACCGGCTCCCCACTCCCCCGCGCCAGCCGCGCCGCCCGGGCCGTCTTCAGGGCGGCCGCCAGGGCGGAGCCACTGCCGGGGGGTACCCGGATCAGCGCCCGTTCCCACTGCTCCCCCGGCGGGGGTGCGCCGGGGCGGCGGGGCCGGCCGGGCAGGGTCGAAGGCAGCGGCACCGGCCCCAGTACCTCCGCGTCCGGGGGTGAGTCCACGGCCGCGAGGAACTCCGCGACCGCCTCCGCCGTCCCGGACACCGCGGCCATCCGGGACACCGGCGGAAACCCCAGCTCGGCCCGCTCGGCCAGCTCCCGGACCGCGAACCCGACCGGGTCCCAGCGGACCAGCGCCTGCACGGGCCGCAGCGTCGGTTCGGCCACGACCACCACGGTCCCGCCGTCACCCTGCGGCCGGACCAGCGCGGCCGCGCCGATCCACCGGCGCAGCGCGTCCTCGCCGGAGCGCAGGTCCGGCCGGCCGAGCATGGCCCAGCCGTCGAGCAGCAGCGCGGCCGC
>NZ_WWKH01001016.1:0-535 GCF_009865595.1 Streptomyces sp. SID1328
GAGGCGCGGGCGGCGGCCGCGCGGGACTCGGAGACGAGGGCGTCGAGCTCCCCGACCAGCGGCCGCGCCCGGCTCAGCACCAGCCGGCCCAGCGGGGTGGCGCGGCATCCGGTGTGGCCGCGAGTGAAGAGGGGGCCGCCCAGCGCCTTCTCGATCCGGCGCAGCTGGGTGCTCAACGAGGGCTGCGCCAGGCCGAGTTCACGCGCCGCCTGATGCAGGCTGCCCGCATCGGCGATGGCGCACAGAACCCGGAAGTGCCTCACCTCTAGCTCCATGACGGGAGCCTAGGGCGGGTTTGCATGCGCACGCCAGACGCATAAATCGCCGCGCACCGCCACGAGTTGCCGGGGATAGCCCGGTGCTATCGCAACTTGCCATTAGCCGGAGCCTGTTGATCTATCCAAGACTCGGTAGCAGCCGGCCGTTCACCCCCACTCGAACGACGGGCCACCCCCACACGCACCGAAAAGAGGAGCACCCCCACATGCCGTCCTCCCGCATGCCCGCGAAGAGCACCAGAATGATCGTCGCCCTC
>NZ_WWKH01001017.1:0-396 GCF_009865595.1 Streptomyces sp. SID1328
GCAGTCGTCCCCGGCCCGAGCCACGGGTGGCGCGGCGGGGGCGGGCGGGGACGGGTTCGAGCTCATGACCTGGCTCCTCGGGTGGGACGGTCAGGTCATCGTGGGAGCCGGTACCGGGCGCCGACAACTCGCATCGTTTCTGCGTCGTTCCCGGCGTAGAGTCGACGTATGGACGACGAAGCCCCCGGCGCCGGGCTGACCACCGGCGCCCTGGCCCGCAGGCTCGGTGTCTCGCCCACCACCCTGCGGTCCTGGGACCGCCGCTACGGCCTCGGCCCGGCCGCCCGCACCGACGGCAGACACCGCCGCTGGACCCCGGACGACGTGGCCGTGCTGGAGGCGATGTGCCGCCTGACCTCGTCCGGCGTACCCCCCGCCGAGGCCGCCCGCACCGCC
>NZ_WWKH01001018.1:0-283 GCF_009865595.1 Streptomyces sp. SID1328
TTCGCCGACGAGACCGAGGCCGAACTCACCGAGGCCCGCACCGCCCGCGCGGAGGCCGAGGAGACCGCCGCCGAGGCCACCCGGCTGCGCGACGAACGCCAGGAGGCCGCCCAGCGCGCCAGCCGCGTCGCGGACGCCCTCGCCGGACTCGCGCACCGGCTGCGCGAACGCGCCACCTGGCAGGTCAAGCTCCGCGAACTGGCCGACGACGCCGCCGAGTCCGAGGCCCGTACCCAGTCCTGCCTGGAACGCGCCCGCGCCGCCGACGAGGACCGGCGCGCCA
>NZ_WWKH01001019.1:0-275 GCF_009865595.1 Streptomyces sp. SID1328
CGCGAGCACCGCGCACAGCCAGCCGCCCGCCGTCACGGCGGACGCGGTACGGAATCCGGTGAGCGGGGCCAGCGCCAGGGTGGCCAGCGTCAGCGCCAGTCCTGGCAGCAGCCACGCGGCGGCGGCCGGTGCGCCGGAGGCGGGCAGCAGCAGCCCGGTGAGGGTCAGCACCGGCAGGCTCACCGCGAGCACGGCCGCCGTCCGGGTCAGGGCCAGCCGGAGCCCGCCCCCCGGTGTGGAGGCGGCCAGCTCGTGCAGCGGGTCGGCGTGCGGGC
>NZ_WWKH01001020.1:0-223 GCF_009865595.1 Streptomyces sp. SID1328
GAAGGCCCTCCACGCGCGCGTGGAGGGCCTTCTCGCGTATCAGGGGGCGCTCAGGGGCGCGCGAAACGGCGTACCCCGGCCGGGGTCACCACGGCGTGCACCGGGCGGTCGTGCGCCTCGGCGGGCACCCGCGCCACCACCTCCGTGTCGTACAGCAGCACCACGAGCGCCGGACGCGCGCCCGCGCGCTCCAGGCGCGCGAGCACCCGGTCGTACGACCCCC